>JAAYTO010000030.1 GCA_012523755.1 Clostridium sp.
AAATTATTCGTATATTTCCCGAACGAATGTTATTTTTAATGTATAATTTACCACGTTAATGGCAATATTATTAATATAGAAATATCAACGTTGAATTTCTAAAGCAAAATTAATTTACACACTATTTCTGATATTCCCAAATATTGGGAATACACTCAAGAAGATTTAATAAACAAGAAAATGTACGCATTATTGCCATTTCAGGTGTTTAACATGCGAAAGGTAATAGAGAGTATTTCAAGTAGTAGCAAAGGACATGAAGAGAAAGCTCAGCTAATTAATATTGAGTTTGATAAGCTGATAAAATTAATCGAAAGTATAGGTAAAAATACAGCAGAGTTATATGAGAAAAAAGAAATACAGATAAGTGATTTTGACCGAATATTATCAGTGTTAAAAAATATATCGGACTATATATATAATAAGTACGGAGAATATAAAGAAAAGGAGAAGGAGGTTGAGACCGTGATAACATCATTATACAATCCCGCGGTTGCAAAAGAGGGAGAGAAAAGAGGAGAAGAAAGAGGCAAAGAGATAGGCAAAGAGATAGGCAAAGAGATAGGAGAAAGAGAAAAAGCATTTAAGATAGCAAGAAAAGCCCTAAAAGAGGGAGCAGATGTAGACTTTGTTGTAAAAATAACAGAGCTAAATAAAGAGACAGTAGAAAAGATAAAAGAAGAACTACAAAGCTAATTTTATACAAACCCAATATACCAGGTTACTTTTTATCAGGTATTTCTTTAGCAGTTGGGCACATTATGAGATCTGAAGGGAGTTTTGTGCTATACATAGTTGTATTTGCTATACTAGTATACAATGGTTTTAATCTTTTAAAGAATAAGAAATCCTTTAAAGATATAAAAATGAAGGGCTTAGTTCCCATATTATCAAAAGTCGCAATACTTATAATATGCTTTAATATGTTTCTTCAATTATTCGGTTACTCATTAAGAACAGTTGGAATAACGGATTATGAATATAAAAACCGAAATATCTATTGGAAATTTGTATTGATGTGGTCGGATAATGATTTTTCCATTCAATTTATATCTCCGGGTACTAAGTTTAATGACAGGGAATTGAATTACATAGTAAGGCTAGAAAAAGTTGAATATACATTAATTATAATACTGTCATTTTTGTCAATTTATATATTGATTTTACTCATATCTGCAAACTGGGTGATTTATCTTTTTATAGAAATTCAAACGAGATATAGGCACTTCATAATGCCTGGTTTATTTATCTTGTCCGGATTCAGTCTTTACCGAATTAGTCGATTTGTAAAACAAAAAATATTATCATATGCTATCCATTCTTTTAATGCTTAGCAGTCATGTTAAAGAAGAAAATTATCTGCTGGGCTTTTTATGTTTAGATGATAACTTTTAATGTAAAATTATACTACCTTTTTTTCAAATAATATTATATAATTATATTATTGCATTATGTCGAAAATTAGGGGGCGATGCGTGGAAAATGTTTGGTTGCACAGGTGAATTAAAAAAGAGAGAAAAAAAGAAATTAGCAAAAGAAAGTTATTTAGGGGGGATATGAATTGAGAAAAGTGATGATTTTTTGTTTAGTTATCTGTATGGCCATTACGCTGTTTACACCATCTATGGTTGCGGAAGAATTTCCTGTAGAAAGCAGGATAGACAATGCTATAGAATGGCTGGTAGCAAACCAAGAATCGGAGGGTTTTTGGGGAGAAGACCCGGTTACAGCGGTGGTAGATACTGCTGAAATAGCAGGTTATTTCAAAGCAAAGTCAATACAGGCTGAAAGCCTGGAAAAAGCACAAAAATGGCTTCAAACCCTTGATACAAACAACCTAGATTTTACTGCAAGGGTGTTGCCCTTTATAAGGGAAGAAAATCAGAAAAAAGAGTTGTTTGAAACCATCATCTCAAGTCAAAAGTATGACGGAGGTTGGGGAATAACCAATGATTTCGAGAGTGATGTATTAGACACAGTTCTTGTATTAAATTCCTTGCTTGAAGAAAGTGAACCCGATATAGAATTGATTAAAAAGGGATTAAACTATCTTACCAATACTCAAAGTGAAAATGGAAGCTGGTCGTATGTTTTCGATGGGGAACCGTCTATAATGATTACCTCAGAAGTGGTTTTATGTCTTAACAAATTTGTTTCCGCGACTAATCTTACTTCAAGCGGTATTGAAACGGCATTGAGGAAAGCAGGAGACTTTCTTGTTTTTAAGCAGCAAGAGGACGGGACGTGGGGAACAGGAGAAGAAAGTATTGCCGATACATTGATGGCATATCGTGCAGTGGTAAAGACATTGGGGCATGACCCGGTTTTAGTTGTAGAAAACATAATAGAAGCTCTACAAAATGAAAACGGAAGCTGGTACGATAACCCATACATAACAATTCTTGCAGTGAAGGCATTAAGCGAAAAAACAGATTTGCCCCATGCGAAGGTAAGCGATATAAAGGTTTTTAAAAAGGATAAAGAGGATAGGACAGAAGTTTACAGCTTTAATGCTTATGAGGAACTAGAGACAGAAGTAATAAGTGAGTATGATAATTCTTTGGCAAAGCAAACACAGTTTATAAAAGGACCCCATGGCAACATAGTGTATTCTCAGATAGGAAATTTTCTTAACTGGAATACCATGACCAGTGATCCAGGGACTTATACTGTTATTGCTCAAGTGAAGGACAACGAAAGCGGAAAAATAATTGACAGCTATGAGAAGACATTTGTGATAAAATCTTCTTTTGATATAAAGAATATTGTTATTACAACAAATCCACAGTCAACTAGTTTGAATAAGTCTGTAACAGTGGATATTGAATCTGCTTTTTATATCGAAGCTAATGTAGATAAACATCTTAATGTGACTACGTCAGTTTATGATATTGATGGAAATTTAATTAATTTGTATGAAGATGTAGTGGAGTGCAAGGCTTTAAAGCAGGTAAATGTAGTGAACCCAAAAAAATTTGAGCCTGATGTAAACTCTCAAAATGAGTACACAATAAGGACGGAGATTTTTGAAGGTGATTCTAAAATTGGAGAAGGTGAAACTGTTTTTAAAGTACAGCCACCACCTCCTCCGACAAGAATAGATGCTCAGCAAAGTCTTAATAAAGAAGTTTTGTATCCAGGAAAAGACAGTGTAACCCTTTCGTATAAGTTGTTTGGAGAAGGAACACCAGAAGCTCCTGAAAGAAATCCTATTGACCTTGTGTTGATTTTAGACCGATCAGGTAGCATGAATGGAACACCATGGTCAAGAGCTAAAGAAGCATCAAAAATTATTGCTGATTTAATTCTTCCACAGGATCGCTGTGCTGTTATCGACTTTAACAGTTCTGCTAATCTGCGTCAGGATCTTACCTCGGATAAGGAACTTTTAAAACAGGTGATAAGTGGACTTGGAAGTAGTGGAGGAACAAGTATAGATGCAGGTATTGCAAGAGGTATTCAGGTTGTTGATTCAGTTGATGATCCAGACAGACAGAAGGTGTTTATGCTTCTTTCTGATGGAAACAGTAATGAGTCCAGAGCATTGTCTCAAGCTAATCTTGCGGCAGAAAAAGGAATAACCATATTTACTGTTGGGCTTGGAGGGGTAAATGAAGGAATTCTTAAAAATATCGCAAGCGTAACAGGAGGTAATTACAGGTACAGTCCTACATCGGATGAGCTTATTGACATGATGACGGAAATTGCTGGAGAAATTTTTGATACCTCAGGAAGAAATATTGTGGTTGAGACTACAATTCCAGCAGACGGTTTGAGCGTAAGAGAGGATACAATTGAACCTGAACCATCTTCGGTAACAACCGATGTGTATGGCAATAAGACTATTACATGGGATTATGACCGACTGATAATGGGACAGGAAAAATATGCAAATGTTACGTTTGAAGGAAAAAACCTTTTATCGGATACGGTTGTTCAATTGACCAAGAACGCAAAGATAACCTATTATGATGCAAATGGTACGCCTATGGAAATCAGGTTGCCCGATGCGAATATAGCGGTAAATAAATATAAATTGGATACTAAAATCGAAACAGATAAAAAACAATACCATATCGGTGAAGATGTAGAAATAATCGTTGATTCGAAAAATTTGACATCTTACTCCTGCACATTGACAGGAAAAATTGAGGTTGTGGATGATAACGATAATGTAATTAAGATAATCGCAAAGGACAAAGATACCCAGTGGCAGCCGGGGGAAACACTGACCTGTAACTATAATTGGGATACAAAGGACTATATCGCAGGTATATATAAAGTAAGAGTAACCTTTAGGGAGCAGGACAAATTAATATCCTCTCAGATTGAGAGTTTTGAGATAATACCGGACAGAAACCTTACCAATACGGTAATA
>JAAYTO010000031.1 GCA_012523755.1 Clostridium sp.
ACACGCCATATCTTAGTAATCCCGGGGGCATTTCTTAAAAAATGATTTTCTTGCCTGAATATTAAATGCTGAAATGGCATTTTAAAAAACTCTCTTGTGAGAGTATTGGCAGGAGATGGGTTCATGCTTTTACCGTGATGATATTTAACTATTATCTTTACAATCTTTTGATGTTGGGGTATAATGGGGAAAACAGAATAATGATGTTTATGCTAGGGGTGCCGTTTTGGCTGAGAAAGAGGAATACCTCTTAACCCTTTGAACCTGATGCGGTTAGTACTGCCGGAGGGAAGCTTGTTTTATTGGTTATAGTAGATATTGACGCTTACCTTGAAGGTAGGCGTTTTTTAATATCTTTTTTCACTATTGGGGAGGTGACGGAGTGTGTTAATTGTTTTAAACGGTAAAGAAACACAAATAAGGGACGGAATGACCCTTGCCGACTTTATTCGAGATAAGGGATTGGAACCTGACAGAATAGTGGTTGAACATAACAGGCAGATCCCTGAAAAGGAGGATTGGGGCAGGGTTGTTTTGAAGGAAAGAGACAGGCTTGAAGTATTAAGATTTGTAGGGGGAGGATGATTTGTAATGGATGATAGGTTAGTAATTGGAGGAAGGGATATTACCAGCAGGCTTTTTATTGGGACGGGAAAATTCCCGGCAAACCGGATGATGCCCGATGTAATAAAGAATTCTAAAGCCCAAGTGATTACGGTGGCTTTAAGAAGGGTGGATTTTGATTCCGATGAGGAAAACATGTTAAATTATATTCCCAAAGAGTGCATTCTCATGCCCAACACCTCAGGGGCGAGAAATGCCGAGGAGGCTGTAAGGATTGCAAAACTTGCAAGAGCAGCAGGATGCGGAAACTTTATAAAAATAGAGGTAATATCGGATAACCGGTATCTGCTTCCGGACAACCGGGAGACCATAAAAGCAACTAAGATTCTTGTAAAAGAAGGGTTTGTGGTACTGCCTTATATGAACCCTGACCTTATGGATGCCAAAAGGCTCAGGGATGCAGGGGCTGCAGCGGTGATGCCGTTGGGGGCTCCCATAGGCACAAATAAAGGACTTAAGACCAGGGAACTGGTTAAAATTCTGATTGATGAAATTGATATTCCTGTAATTGTTGATGCGGGTATTGGAAAGCCTTCTCATGCCTGTGAGGCAATGGAACTTGGGGCTGCGGCCGTTCTGGTCAATACTGCGATTGCTACCGCAGGAGACCCGGTGGTAATGGCCGCAGCTTTTGCCAAAGCGGTTGAGGCCGGAAGGAAGGCTTTTCTTTCCGGAACTGGTGCGGTAAGGGATTATGCCGAGGCTTCCTCTCCCCTTACGGGATTTCTTGGGGCATAGGAAGGAGCATTTGAAGGCTTGGTGCTTGTGAAACTTAAGTTTCCAGAATGTTAAAAGGGCTTAAGAAAACGGGGTACTCAAACTATAGTATTTGTGAAACTTACGTTTCTAGAATGTTTTTCCTCACCTTTTAAAAAGAGACTTTCGAGAAATGGAGAATGGATTATGACTTTTATAGGGGAATGAATTATGACTTTTATAGGGGAATGAATTATGACTTTTATGGGGGAATGGATTATGAGCTTTTATGAAAGGTATAGAGAATATAAAAATTTTGATTTTGAGGCTTTTTTAAACAAGGTTTCCGAGCAGGATATTATAAAGATAATCGGCAAAGAAAGGCTTACGGAGCTTGAGTTTTTAATGCTTCTATCCAAAAGGGCTTCGAACTTTCTAGAACCGATGGCACAAAAGGCAAGGAAGTTGACAATACAGAATTTTGGAAAGGTTATATTTTTGTACACACCTATGTATTTGGCCAATTACTGCGTGAATCAATGTGTGTATTGCGGATTTAATATAACAAATAAGATTAAAAGAAGAAAGCTTACCTTAAAGGAAGTGGAAAAAGAGGCACAGATTATTTCGTCTACCGGTCTTAGACATATTTTGATTCTGACGGGAGAATCGCGGCTTGAAAGTTCAGTGGAATACATTAAACAGTGTGTTGAGGTTTTAAAAAAGTATTTTAGATCCATATCAATAGAAGTATATCCTCTGGAAGAGGGCGAATATGCAGAGCTCATAGAAGCCGGTGTAGATGGCTTTACGATTTACCAAGAAGTATACAATGAAGAGGTGTACGAAAGGCTTCACATAAAGGGGCCAAAGAGAAATTACAGATACAGGATTGAAGCACCGGAGCGGGCTTGCAGGGCGTCAATGAGAAGTGTAAACATCGGTGCACTTTTAGGGCTTGATGACTGGAGGAAGGAAGCATTTTTTACCGGAATTCATGCGGACTATCTTCAGAGCCAGTATCCAGATACGGAGATAAGCATATCCCTCCCGAGAATAAGACCCCACTGTGGAAGCTTCATGCCTTCATATGCCGTTGAAGACAGGGAATTGGTACAGATAATGCTTGCCCAAAGGATTTTTATGCCTAGGGCGGGAATAACCATTTCCACGAGGGAGAGCCAAAGCCTTAGGGATAACCTCATAGGACTTGGTGTTACAAAAATGTCTGCCGGGTCAAGTACCAAAGTGGGGGGACATACCCTAAAAGAGAAGAGCGAAGGGCAATTTGACATAGAAGACCAGCGGGGAGTTGAAGAAATAAAGAAAAGGATTTATGAGAAGGGCTATCAACCGGTTTTTAAAGACTGGCAGGCGATATAACTGTTTTTTAGGCGGAGGTTATTATGAATGGGTTTGAAAAGGGACTGATGAGATATATCGGTGAAGAGAAACTTGAGAAGCTAAAAAAGGTTAAGGTGGGGATTGCCGGTGCCGGAGGACTGGGATCCAACTGTGCCTTCAACCTTGTCAGAAGCGGCTTTTATAAATTTAAAATAGTTGATTTTGATGTGGTGGAGCCATCAAACCTGAATCGGCAGTTTTTCTTCCTTGATCAGCTGGGGATGCCCAAGGTTCTTGCACTAGAGGAAAACCTCAGGAGGATTAATCCGGAGGTCAGAATAGAAGCCATACAGCAAAAGGTGCAAAAGGACAATGCAAAAGAGCTTTTTGACGACTGTGATGTCGTGGTGGAGGCCTTTGACCGGGTGTTTTGCAAAACTATGATGGCTGAAAAGTTTTTGTCATCGGGAAAGTTTTTTGTCTGTGCATCGGGATTGGCTGGCTGGGGAAACAGCGATGAGATAAAAATAAGAAAGGTGCATGACAGGTTTTATATGGTGGGGGATTTTATCACCGAGGCAAAGGAAGGTGTACCGCCCGTATCTCCAAGGGTCAACATTGCAGCGGCAAAGCAGGCGGATTTAATTTTGAGTCATTTTTTAAACAAGGATTAAGGCAATGGATTTAAAAGGATTAAGGCAACTAAGGATTAGGTCAATGGATTTAAAAGGGTTAAGGCAACTAAGGATTAGGTCAATGGATTTAAAAAGATTAAGGCATAGATAGATGAAAGCGGTGGTTTTATGGATAAGTTGTACAGGATATTGGATGCCAATATAAACAGGGCTTCCGAGGGATTGCGGGTTTTAGAGGATCTTGCGAGGTTTTATTTTGATGACATACACTTTTCGAAAAGACTCAAGGAGCTAAGGCACGACATAAGAAAGAATCTTATGGATATAATGCCAAAGCTTTTGGAGAGCAGGGACAGTATAAATGATGTGGGTGTAAGAGTTTCGATGGAACTTAAAATTGATGGAAAAGCATCGGTCATACAGCTTTCGGCTGCCAACTTTAAAAGAATTCAGGAGGCTTTAAGAACAATAGAGGAAAACTTGAAGGTGCTGGGTAGGTATGAGCTTTCCAAGTTGTATGAGGGTTACAGGTTTATTACATATGGTATTGAAAAGGAGTATTTTAAGGTCATGACTAAAAGGAAAAAACTAAAAAGATTGGATACGGGATTGTATTGCATTACTTCAGAGGAGCATTCAAAGGGCCGCAGCAATATTGAGGTTGTAGAAAGCATGATAAAGGCCAAAGTAAAGATAATTCAGTATAGGGAGAAGGAGAAGAAACTGTCTGAAAAGTATTTTGAGTGTCTTAAAATCCGGGAAATGACCAGGGCTTCCGGTGTCACCTTTATAGTAAATGACAATGTTGATATTGCAATGCTGGTTAAGGCCGATGGGGTGCATATAGGACAGGATGACCTTCCCATTGAAAAGGTAAGGGAGCTGGTGGGGGAGGAAATGATTATCGGGCTTTCCACCCATTCGCCGGAGCAGGCCGAGGATGCAGTAAGGCGGGGAGCCGACTATATCGGAGTGGGTCCTTTGTATAGGACATATACCAAAAAGGATGTTTGCGAACCAGTGGGGCTTGGGTACTTGGACTATGTAGTGAAAAACATAAAAATACCCTTTATTGCCATTGGGGGTATTAAGGAGCACAACATGGATGAGGTTTTGAACAGCGGTGCTAGGTGCATTGCAATGGTTACGGAGATTGTGGGTGCCGATGACATAGAAGAAAAGATCGGTCGAGTAAAATCAAAGTTTGGAGAGGGGTTAAATTAAAAATGTATACAACACAAATGGATGCTGCAAAAAAGGGGATTATAACCGATAAGATGAAGACGGTTGCCAAAAAGGAAGGCTGGCAGGCTGAAGAAATTCGAAAGCTTGTTGCCTGTGGAAGGGTGATAATACCTGCCAATAAAAACCACAAAAACATTGATCCCGAAGGGATAGGCGAAGGCTTGAGGACAAAGATAAACGTTAATTTGGGCATATCAAAGGACTGTTGTAATTTTGATATTGAATTGGAAAAGGTCAAAAAAGCTATTGAGCTTAAGGCAGAGGCAATAATGGATTTGAGCTCCTATGGCAAGACCTGGGAATTCCGAAAGCAGCTTGTGGGGATGTCGCCTGCAATGATAGGTACCGTACCCGTATATGATGCCGTAGGTTTTTATGATAAGGAGCTAAAAGATATAACCGCCGAAGAGTTCTTTGAAGTAGTGGAAAGGCATGCTCAGGACGGGGTGGACTTTATGACCATACATGCCGGTATAAACCGGGAGACAGCCCGGCGTTTTAAGGAAACCGGGAGACTTACCAATATAGTGTCCAGGGGCGGTTCACTGATATTTGCGTGGATGGAACTGACGGGAGATGAAAATCCGTTTTATGAGCAGTATGACAGACTGCTTCGGATATTTGAAAAGTATGATGTGACCATCAGTCTCGGTGATGCGTTAAGACCTGGAAGTATAAGCGATTCTACCGATGCACCGCAGATACAGGAGCTTATTGTGTTGGGGGAACTGACAAAAAAGGCTTGGAATAGAAACGTGCAGGTTATGATTGAGGGGCCGGGACATATGGCTATAAACGAAATTGCTGCCAATGTCGTTCTGGAAAAAAGACTTTGCTACGGAGCACCCTTTTATGTCCTAGGACCGATTGTAACCGATGTGGCACCGGGATATGATCACATAACCAGTGCCATAGGTGGAGCGATTGCGGCTTCACACGGTGCTGACTTTTTGTGCTATGTGACTCCTGCGGAACACTTAAGGCTTCCTGATATCGATGATATGAAGGAAGGAATCATTGCATCAAAGATAGCTGCTCATGCAGCAGATTTAGCAAAGGGAATCAAAGGCACAAGAGAATGGGACTACAAGATGAGTGAGGCAAGAAGGAATTTGGACTGGAATAGGATGTTTGAGCTTGCCATAGATGGTGAAAAGGCTAGAAGATATAGGGAAAGTTCAAAGCCGGAGCATGAAGATACCTGTACAATGTGTGGAAAGATGTGTGCGGTTAGAAGTACAAATAAGGTTTTAAAAGGTGAGGACATAAACGTTTTATAAAATTAGACGAATTAATTCAATGAGAAACCGAGATAAAAGAAAAAGGGGGCAAGGGGGATCACCCCCTTGTTACTAGAAAATCAATATATTTAATATTTTAAGGAGCTTGTTTGCTCAAAAGGTTTATACAAAAAACTGCAGCTTATTGCTTCCTGCTGCAGAGCATACAATAATGTTGTATAGAGGAAAATATATTAAAAGTCCTTTCGAACCTTTCGAACAATTATAGTATACAACATATACTCGCATAAGTTAATCGGTAAACTGTACAATAATTAAATCAAATAGTTGTTGCTTTTTTGTGAAAATTAAGCAAATTACATAAAAGTATTTTCTTGCATATATATTTTTTTGAAATAACATAAGTTTATAACATGAAAGTTGTTGAAACAAAATTAAAGGAATTTGAGGCAGTGATAGAGAAATTATAAATATATTTTATATACTGTAGAACAGCACTTTAATATCGTGTTAAACAGCAAATTAAAATATCAACAAAATGAATAAAAACAGCATATTAAAATTCCGAAAGCACAATTTTACCGTAAAAAAGGCAAATAAAAAGCAGGTCAAAGGCCTGCGAAAT
>JAAYTO010000032.1 GCA_012523755.1 Clostridium sp.
ATCATCATTGTCATAAACAGTAAAACAAAGACTGCACTAAAGGTTTTATCCTTCGGTGCAGTCTTTTCTTTCAAGTCTCCGCTTGAAGAGAGTCGGTTAAAATTCACATGTTTCGTAAATCCCTATGTGAACGCTTCTTTAACCGGACTTTTTTTATATTGCATGCAAAAAATAAATTACATCGAGAAAATAAGGTTTAAAGGCTTTATTACTATAAATTATTTCTTTTTCATGAGTTTTGCATACAAATCAGAGTACTTGCCCGCCGACTTATTCCATGAATAATCGGCACTCATCGCCCTCTTTACAATTACATCCCATTCCTGAGGTTTTTCATTATAGAACTTTATTGCACGGTTGAGAGTCTTTATCATATCCTTGGACGAGAACTCCGTGTATGAAAAACCATTACCATTTTTCCCATCCTCATCAATATCAATAACTGTTTCTGCCAAGCCTCCTGTTGCCCTCACTATAGGAATTGTACCATATCTTAGACTAAACAGCTGTCCTAATCCGCAGGGCTCAAACCTTGACGGCATGAGGAACATATCACAACCCGCATATATTCTCTGGGCTAAAGGAACATTAAACCCTATATATACCCCAACCTTTTCAGGGTATTTTTCCTGAATCCTCTTAAATCCTGTCTCATAATACTCGTCACCCTCGCCAAGCAAGATAAACTGTATGTCGTTTTTCATCATTTCATCTATTTCATCCATTATAAGGTTTAAACCCTTCTGTCCTGTAAGTCTTGATATCAAGCCAATAACTGGTACATCCTTTTTGGGAAGTCCCATTTCCTTCTGGAGTGCATACTTGTTTTCAACTTTTAGCTTAAAGGTCTCAATATTATAGTTTTTATAAATTCGTGGATCTTTTTCGGGATTGAAAACGTCATAATCTATGCCGTTCACTATTCCATATAGGTCCTTTGACCTAGTTTTTAAAAGTCCCTCCATTTTTTCCCCATATTTTTCAGTTTGAATCTCTTTTGCATAAGTTTCACTTACCGTATTTATGATGTCCGCATAAACCAAACCCGCTTTCATAAAACTGAACATCCCGTAAAACTCAACCTTCTCAGGTACAAAAAACTCATCGGGTATTCCCATAATACCCAGTACATCCTTCGAGAAATTGCCCTGGTATTCAAGATTATGAACTGTGAATAAGGTCTTCATTTTCTTGTAATAAGGATAAGATTTGTACTTTTCATTCAGGAACATGCAAATAGGTCCTGTGTGCCAATCATTACAGTGAATTATATCGGGCTTGAAATCAATTTTAGGAAGCATTTCAAGAACTGCTTTACAAAAAAAGGCAAACCTGTCTGCATCATCAAAATAGCAGTATATACCACCTCTGTTAAAATAGTGGTAATTGTCAACAAAATACACAGGCACCTTCGCATCCTTATCTTTATCCTTAAAAGCTATGGAGCCCTCCCTGACAATGCAGGTAGCCTGTCTGTTGCTCATTTCTACAGGGAAATCCGTCACATAACTCATATCAGCGTTTATTTGCTGATATCTAGGCATTGCAATCCTGACATCATATCCCATAGAAACCAGGGATTTAGGCAATGAACCTGCTACATCTGCCAATCCTCCTGTTTTAGCAAATGGAGCTACTTCAACTGAAACAAATAACACCTTCAAGCTATTATTTCCTCTCATCCTATACCTCCACCTTATCTTTTTTTATAAAGCTCAAGGGCATCGAGCCCTCTCGCTTTTTGGTCATTTCACTTCGTGAAATCCCACTAAATAAGCCAGTTGAGTTTAAATTAACATACGTAAGATATATTTTCAATAGTTTTATATGGTAACCCCAACTAAATATATTAATACCCACAAATGCCTAATTTAAATACATATTAATATGCTGGTCGAGTAAATGGGAGCGTTACCGCTCCGCACTCCTCACAGAACCGGACTTGTGGTTTTCCCACATCCGGCTCTTCACGCAGAACATTCACATCTTCTCAGTCGCAATTGTTTTAATAACATCATAGATATTAACTTTTA
>JAAYTO010000033.1 GCA_012523755.1 Clostridium sp.
CTAACCTTTTGATCCGTAGTCAAACGCTCTATCCAATTGAGCTATGGGCACATAGATTTGTTGACACATAATATAATAATATAAACTGCAAAAAAAATCAACAACATTATTTTCTATATCTTAAAACTTAATAAAATTATTTCACACGATGCCAAAACCCTTTATATTATTGTTTAAACTTTCGCATTTTTTAAAAGAACGCACTATATCAGGTTTATTATTCCTGTAACATGTCAATTTTATATGATATAATTAGAAATGTTTGAGAAGAATATTTTCCCATTATAATGAGGGGATGATTTAATGTTTTTTGAGTCTTACAAATCCATATTGTATTCGGATACTCAGGTTCCGGATATTTTTATCACCGAGTACATGCCTTTACTCAACTGTGATAGTGTAAAGGTATATTTGTATTGCCTTTTTTTAAGTAAACATGGCAAAAATGCCTCTACCGAAGAATTTGCCAAAAGTCTTGGCCTTGAAACTGTAAAGGTTAAAGAGTGCATTACACAGCTTGAAAACCTCGGCGTACTCTCCTGGAAAGAAAATGGCATTGTGTTGCATGACCTTAAAGAAAAAGAAATCAAGAAAATGTACCGTTTAAAAACCACTTCAACACCGGAAGAGGCTATATCGAACTGCAGAAAAAATAAAAAGCGGAACCAAATTATTTATACCATTAACAACACATTTTTCCAAGGTGTAATGTCTCCATCCTGGTATACTGATATTGATGCATGGTTTGACAGGTACAAATTCGATGAGGATGTAATGCTTTCGTTGTTTCAATATTGCTTTGACCAGAAGGGTCTGGTTAAACCTTACATAGAAAAAGTTGCTGAAAATTGGAAAAGTAGAAACATAAGAAACTCCTTTGACTTGGACAACTATTCTATTGAATATAAAAAGTTTAAGGACGTGAGGGTCAAAATAGTAAAAAAACTTAAACTTAATAGAAATCTTACCGAATATGAGGAGGAGTACGTTACCAAGTGGGTTATGGACTATGGATACAACTTTGAGATTATTGAGCTCGCACTCAAAAAGACCACCTCAAAAACTAACCCGAATTTTAATTACCTAAATAGCATTATATCCGATTGGCACAACAACAACCTCAAAACAAAAGAAGATATTTTAAAATATGAAGCCGCAAGGAAGATTAAGAACTCTGCCAAAAAAACTAATGCGGTTTCACCAGTGCCTCAAAAGGAAAACTATGAACAGAGAAAATATAATGACGACTACCTTAACAGCCTTTATGAAAATGCATAAATCTTCTTTACAAGGAGGCATCATAAATATTAGCCATGAATAACAGCATTCACCGAATAATATTAAATGAATATGAAGCAAAACAAAAATTAGCCTTTGATAGGGTTCAATTAAAAAAGGATAATGTTTATAAAAAAATACCTAGGATTGAGGAAATAGACCGTGAAATTCAGCTTACCGGAGTAAAATATAATAAAGCAATACTTCTGTGTACCGAGCCGTCTGAAAAAGTCATAGATAAGCTTCTGAAAAAAATGGATAGCCTGAAAAGAGAAAAAGAGCAGCTACTTTTAAAATTCTCTTTTCCTTTGGACTATCTTGAGCCGGAATTTGAGTGTAAAAGCTGTAAAGATACCGGTTTTATAGAGAAGGCATCAGGTATGGAGAAATGCTCTTGTTACCGGCAGAAGTATATTAACCACCTGTTCAGTCAATCCAATCTAAAACTGCTGGACGAAGAGAATTTCTCACGCTTTAATGAATGCCTGTTTCCTGATAAGGTAGATGAGAAAAAATACGGAATTAAAATTTCTCCAAGAGAAAATATCATAAAAATCCGCGAGAGGGCATTGGACTTTATTGAAAATCTAGATGACCCCGAAGAAAAAAACCTGTTTTTTTGCGGACCTACCGGTATTGGTAAAACCTTTATGATAAACTGTATCGCCGCCGAGCTTCTTAAAAGGGGCAGAACCGTGTTATACCAAACCGCACCGGTTTTATTTAAGACCATTAACGACTACAGGTTAATGTCCCTAAAGGACAATAGTGTTGACGATACAGGCTATTCCAATATCTTCAGCGTGGAGCTTCTTATAATAGACGACCTTGGAACCGAATCCCCAACAGCCGCAAGGTATGCAGAGCTTTTAAATATTTTGAGCACCCGGCAGAAAAATAATCTATCTGTACCCTGCAAGACTATTATTTCAACAAACTTAGGAATAAACAAGCTTCATGAGTACTATGACGAAAGAGTGGCATCAAGGATAATAGGAGGATTTGACCTGTTCAGATTTGCTGGAGAAGACATTCGAATGATGAAGAAACTGCTTTAAAACTGACATGAATTGACACGATTAAAAAAGTAAAATGACCATAATTGCTCCAAAAAACCTCTAATAGCCAAAAGGCTAAATTCTACGTTCTTTTAGATTAAGCAAATATTGTGGATAAGGCTATTAGAGGCGTACTCCTAAGCTCTCTGAAGCACTTTGTATATTTTCTTTATACTGTCTTTTAAATAGTTTATATCTTTATTCGGCTGGTTTTTATCAGTCTCCATATAATCCATGATTTCCAATACCGTACCGGTAATTTCATGCTGTCCCAGTCCGGTTTTTATTGCGTCCTTGGAACTGGCCTTCAAACTTATATTAAAACGATACTTAATCATATCATTGAATATGCTGTAAATTTCCTTTTCATCCTTTGAGTTGTTTATTCTCTTATACATATCCCAAAGTTTTCTGTCTTCCTTCTTTTTGCCCTTTAGTATAATAAAAACCGAAATTGCGATAAGGGATAAAATTACCAATATCACCAAGGAAATATATATATATTCCTTTTTCAGCTGTATTGTTAAATAGCCTTCATTCTTTGGGATATAGCCTATCTGGTCTATCTTGACCTTTTCAATTGCCGAATCACCCTTTGATTGCTGAGTTTGAACCACCGGTGCTTCTCCTGTGACCGTAACGGTTGTACCGGGTATTTGAGCCTGCTTATAGCTTTCGGACTCAGTATCAAAGTAGGATATATAAATAGGATCAATTTCTATATCCCCGCTTTTTTCCGGCACCAATATAATTTCATACTCCTTGCGGGCAAGATATTTATTGTCCACAACACTTTCCTCAATATCTTTCTCGGTTTCAAAAACTGAAAATCCCGGGATACCATCCTTAACTACTTTATCCAAAAGTGAAAGGTCTACGTTGCCGGAAGCCGTCACTCGAAGGGTTAGCGAATCACCATAGGGAAGCTCTTTTCGGCTGTATTCCGATTCTATTTCCAAATTCCCCACTATTCCGGAAAAATCCGCAGGCTTGTTTGTCTGAGGAAGAGACTTTACCGTAAGCTCCCTTGATTCAGTCCTCAAATAATAGGGCTGTGAAGAACTGAAAAAACCTCCGGTGCTGATATTGACCTGAAAATTATATTCCGGTATTGTATATGTACCGGTTTTTATTGGTGATAGATACATTTGCTTTACTTCGTATTTTACGTACTTCTTATCTCCAATATAAACATAATTGGCCTTCAACTCGTCCCGGGGCATCTCACTTATTATAAATCCATCTATTTCAACATTGTCTAGAAAACCATAGTCCTCAATATTGTAGCGGGAATACAGTTCATAGGACAGGACAACCTTCTGCCCCGAATATATCTCATCATCCGAAACAATTGTTTTAATAAATAAATCCTCAACTTCCCCTTCATCGATATTTTCCGATTCCCTTACATTTACTGTTATTTTGTTTGTCCGGTATTGGGTACCCTTATATTCCACAGTTCCTTGAAGGGTAAACTGTCCTGCGTTTTTAGGCATTATAACATAACGAATATCGCTCTGGTGTGTTATATCACCGTTAATTACGTGAGTTGATGTAGATTGACCGCTGTTAAGTATTTCAAAGTTTTCGAGGCCTTCAATACTTAAAAGCCTAGCCCCTTGAGCATTCACCATGGAAAGAATCAGATTGGTGCTCATCCCCTTTTGAGGGTTCAAGCTGTCGATCTCCAAGCGAAATTCCGGGTTTGCCGCCAGTACACTTGCCTGTGACCCCAAAATCGCGACAATTAATATTAATATAAGGAAGATAAGCTTTATTCTATTACCAGTCATATTCATCCTCCTCGCCATAGTATCTAACCTCCTGATTATTCTTCAGGCTTTCTTCTTCCTGCTTCTCCAACATCCTGAGCACCTGCTGCAAAAGGTTATCGTCCATCTGTCCATGTTGGGCATCGGATGCGTCCAACTCCGAACCGTAATCGGAGGCATTTTGTTCTTCGTCCTGTTCTTGCTCTTGTTCAGACTGTCCTCTTTCGGATTCATCTTTGTCTTGCCCTAGGTTATCCTCCTGCTGCGAGTCTTGTTCCTGTTCTCCGTCCTGATTTTGCGTATCATCGCCCTGTTCCTCTTCGTTTTGCTGCTGCAAATTATCCTGATCCCTCTGATTGTTGTCCTGATTTTGGTCACCCGGGTTTTCTTCATTTTCATCTTGGTTTTCTTCGTTTTCATCTTGGTTTTCTTCGTTTTCATCCTGGTTTTCTTCGTTTTCATCCTGGTTTTCTTCGTTTTCATCCTGGTTTTCTTCGTTATTCCGGTTTTCACCGCCGTCGTCACCCAACTCCTCAAGCTTCTTTTTTACATATTCGTAGTTGTATTTTAAAGGCACATTTTCCGGGAAAGTCAGTATCCCCTCTTTATATGTATCCAGAGCAAGCTGGTAATACTGCCTTTTTTGATTGACATCTTCGGTGTTATCCCCCAGCTTCAAGCTGGAATTCCCCGAATTAAGGTATCTGTCCGGTGTATCGCAAGCCTTGTCATAATACGTGACAGCGTTTTGATAATCCTCCAAAAGGTATGAAGCCTGCCCGGAATTATAGTTTAGCTTGAGATTTTCAGAATCCTTCTTCAAGCCCTCATTATAGGCACTTAGAGCCTGTTCATAATTATTGTCAGCGTACAGCCGGTTTCCCTGAACAAGAAATTTGTTTATGCTGTTATCAAAGTCTGCCAGCCCGGTAAAAAACATTATTAACAAGGCAATTATCAATACTCCGGAAATAATTGAGACCCACTTCATGAAACAATCCCCCTTTCAGGCAGGAAATAGGCTATAAGGAACAACAATATTCCCGGTCCTAAAAAGTATTGGTACAACTGTTTAAACCTTTTTATCTCCTCTGTCTTAAAAGTATCTCTTTTTAGAAAAGAGATGTCCTTTATAAGGGAACCCATTTCATCGCCGGATAAAAACGACTGGTAATAGGAGCCATTACCCATGGATGCAAGTTCTTTCAGTGTTTTTGAATGCAGCTTGGACATAACAAACTCTCCGTTACTGTCCTTTTTATACCCTGTTTTTTTCTCCCCCATAGAGTCGTAAACAGGGACTAATCCTCCATTTTCCGTTCCAATGCCGATAGTATATACCTTTAGCCGTTCATCGTTAATATCCTTTAATACCTTTACACTGTCTTGATTGTGCTCTTCCCCATCACTTAAAATAATAATCACCCGATCGGCACTTGATGTCTGTTCAAAAGAGTTGTGGGCAAGCTTTATCGCAGTACCGATATTGGTTCCTCCTCCGCCAATCATATCTGTATCAATAACCTCAAGAAACATACGTGCCAGTTGGTAATCGTCGGTCAGAGGCATCTGTACATAGGCGGACGATGAAAAAGGAATAAAGCCTATTCTGTCCCCCTCAAGGTTGTCAATAATGCCCAAAACTATGTTTTTAGCCCTACTGATTCTGTCGGGCTTAATATCTTCCACCAGCATGCTTTTGGAGGTGTCGAACAAAACATATATATCCAGTCCCTCCTTTTTCACCTCCGAAAACCCTATAAAGGTTTGGGGACCCAACAAAGAAAAGAGTATCAGTCCCAACCCCAAAGCTGTCAATACAATACGTAAAGCTTTATACTTTATTTTTGATTTAATTTTCAGTAAACCCAGTATCCTCTCCTTCTTCCTGTAGCCTAGGACAAGAAAAATACAACAAGCTGCGGGAAATATAAACAATATTATACTCAATGGATGTTTAAACTCCAATTAATAGTCCCCCCTTAAGGAATTCGTATGTAATAATAACGGTCAAGAAAAATACCCGGCAACAATAAAACCAATGCCATTGCAATTAATATAAAGGCCAGTTCGGTGTATTGTTTAAAATTATCCTCATCAAACTCGGTCTTTTCCAGCTTGTCAATATCGGAAAAAACCTGGGACATAGCCTTAGAATCCTTTACCCTGTAATACTGACCATTTGTTGTCTCCGCAATTCTTTTAAGCAGCTCTTCATTAAGCCCGCCTTCATATTGCTGGTACCTTGTCCGACCAAAAACTTCAGTGGGAATGATGGTTTTATCGGTACCCACGCCGATGGTGTAAATCTTTATACCCATCTCCTTAGCCAGCTCACTTGCCGTATCGGGATTGATGGTTCCAGCATTGTTATCTCCATCGGTTACAAGAATTATTATCTTGGACGGAGAATCACTTTTTTTAAGCCGGTTCACCCCGACGGAAACAGCCATGCCTATAGCCGTACCGTCCTCATTAACCGATTCGGTTTTTACTCCCTTGAGCGATTCCCTTAATATATTGTGGTCAAGAGTCAGTGGCACTCTAGTGTATGCAGTTCCGGCAAAGATAATTAATGAAATCCTGTCCGAGGGTCTTTTTTCTATAAAACCTTCTATGGTTTTGCGAGCCACCTCAAGGCGGTTGGGCTCAAAATCCACGGACAGCATTGACCCCGATACATCCAGAACCATTGCAATATCAATACCCTCCTGTTTAATCAAGGCGTCTTTTTGGGGCAGTTGGGGTCTTGCCAATGCCAAAACCAAGAGGACAACAGCAAGGGCAATAAGATACCTGCCGATTTTATGCTTGAAGGTGTTCTTAAAGCCCTGGCTTTTGAGGAGCTTGACACTGGAAAATTTCAGTGAGGATTTTTTTCTCCTTCTAAAAAAAACATATATAATTAACGGTATAAAAATAAGAAAAATCGGGTTCGCAAACCTAATCATACTTCCCCCTCATTTGCCTGTTTTTTCTCTTTCGCACCTGCTTCCGCCTTTGCCCCATTTATCTCTTCGATTTTGCTAACCAAGTCCTTTAAACTATTCATAAGTTCCAGTTTTTTATCCGTTGCGGCAGCATTGCCGGAGAACTTATAGTAATCACATTCTCTAAGCCAGCTTCCCAACACTGGCAAACTCCCGTGCAAATCAGGCACAGAGCTTATTTCACCTATAATTTCCTCCGATGTTTTTCCCCTTATCCTAAGGGAATACTTCGTCTCAATATACTCCTTGAAGCACAGTGTAAGCCAGACGCAATAATCATCCCAATCGAGAGGAATACTTCTAAGCCCGTTAACAAATTTTTCATAGGGGCTTAGAATAAGCTTTTTCTTTCTTTTCTTCAGAAATATAAATATATTAATTCCACCGGTCAATAAAAATACAATCACCAGACCGTAAAAAACATATTTCCATTGTATATAAAGCCCTGCTTTCTGTGCACTTGTATCCCCTTCAAATATTTCATCCCTTTTGAGTTCATCAAGAGTTGACTTAATTACTATCGTAATTTCCTTATCCCCTAATTGCAGAGTTTTTTCACCGGTTTCAAAACTACGCAGTGTAACCAGATAGCCCTCAGAGATATCGGTAATATCCACTATTTCAAAATCCTTGAACTCATCCGTCAGTTCATCCAACGATAAATCCCGGGATTGAATCTTCAACTGTATTAAGTCTCCCACAAAAATACTGCGTTTTTCATCAGCATAGGTCTGAACACACACCGCAACCAAAAACACAGATATAATCAATAGAAGAAGCGTTATTTTTTTCTTTCTCATCGCAGACCCCTTCTTTTGAAAAATTGTCTCAACGGTCTTACATAATCTTCATCGGTGTAAATATTGATAAGGTTTCTTTTGGGCAGATCCATTATATTGTTCAGCCTGAACTCATTTTTCATGTTATCCAGCTCAATTGTCTCTCCAGTTTCCAAATCCTCAAACAAAAAAATCGCTCCCGCAGGAATCAATTCCTCAGCTCTGTCCATAACCCTTACCAATACTAGGTCATGTCTTTGTGAAGTAACCTTAAGGTCTTTTTTGTATCCATCATCTAAAAAGTCAGATATCACAAAAACCACACTGGGTTTCTTCTGGATACGGTTAAAGTATTGCAACGCTTTGCTAATGTCAGTTCCCGCATGCTTCGGCCGGAAATTAACGATGTTTTCAATTATTGACAAAACATGCTTTCTGCCGTTTTTGGAGGGTATAAATTTCTCAACCCTGTCAGTAAAAAAAATAACTCCAATCCTGTCATTGTTTTTGTTGGCCGAAAAGGCTAGAGTGGCACCGACTTCAGCAATTAAATCCTTCTTAAGTCCAAAACTGTTGGAGCGGGACATGTCAATTAAAAGGAACAAGTTCAATTCTCTTTCCTCACAGAATTGTTTAACAAAGGCTTTATTATGCCGGGCAGTTACATTCCAGTCAATGCTTCGCACATCATCACCGGGATAATACTCCCGAATATCCTCAAATTCCACTCCTTTGCCCCGGAACCCTGAACGATATTCTCCAGAAAAAATCTCATCCACCAGCTTATTCGATTTTATCTCAATTCGTCTTATCTTCTTTAATAGTTCATTAGAAAGCATATCTGCCTCCTATAAAAAAATAATGAAATCAAGGTAAATTAACCTGTTCGAGGATATCGGCAATTATCTTTTCCGAGGTTATATCCTCAGCCTCTGCTTCGTATGTAAGCAAAATTCTATGACGAAGAACATCGTAGGCAATGGCTTTGATATCATCGGGCACCACAAAATCCCTTCCTTCCAAAAATGCCCTTCCTTTAGCTGCCTTGATAAGGTTTATCGAAGCACGGGGCGAAGCACCACAGGCTATATGTTCCGACTCTTCCCGTGTCTTTAAAACAATGTCCAAAACATAATTTTTAACATTGTCATCAATGTAAATACTGTCAACCTTTTTTCTGAGTCTGAAAATATCCTCACGGGACAATACCTTCCTAACATCAGGGTCGTCGGGTTGTTCCTTTGAGTAGAAATCAATAATTCTGCTTTCTTCATCCCTGCCGGGATATTTTATCTTTAATTTCATCATAAAACGGTCCTGCTGTGCTTCGGGAAGCGGATAGGTTCCCTGTTGCTCGAGAGGGTTCTGTGTAGCTATAACCAAAAAGGGATTATCCAAGGGATAAGTTTTTTCGCCAATGGTTACCTGTTTTTCCTGCATTGCTTCAAGCAGGGCTGACTGCACTTTTGCAGGGGCACGGTTTATTTCGTCCGCAAGAATCAGGTTGCTAAAGATTGGACCCTTCTTGACTATAAACTCTCCGGTCTTTTGATTATATATTTCGGTACCTAGAATATCCGCCGGCAATAAATCCGGTGTAAATTGTATTCTTTTAAAATCAACCCCAACAACTTGGGCTATGGTACTGGCCGTTAATGATTTAGCCAAGCCCGGAACACCCTCCAGCAAAATATGTCCTCCGGTTAAAAGCCCTATCAGTATTCTATCAATCATATATTTTTGTCCAATAACTATCTTACCAATCTCGCCCTTTAGAACTGTAATTATCTTTATTTCATCAATAAAGTTTGTTCTTTCCATAGGTTAACCTCCGTAATATACTTATATTGCTCACCGCCTGAAAGGCTAATCGGTATCCGCCACTTATAAGAAGTAGGGAACATTCATCGCCTTGTTATATTTTAAACATAAAGTTTTACGTATTTGTGAACAATCTATGAACTTTAGATAAGCAGGATAAAAATATGCCCATGAACTTTAGGTACATTATATAAATGGGTTACTTGTTTACACAGACAAAAGCCACAATCAATAGTCCCGGAATTAAAGGAAGAAACTCTTTTGCTGAAACCCTTACTTGATCCTCCCGAACTTTTTCAACATTTTTGGAATTATGCTTAATGAACCCATACATCAAAGTTCCAAAAACAGCAGTCGAAAACGTTATTATTGCCAATGAAACAGCTATCGTAACAACAAGCTCCGTGATTGATATCCCTTGAAACTGAGAAAACATATCCTGCCCAGTAGGGTCTTTGATGCTCTCTACTCCCATTTTCTCAAAATACTCGAACATTTTTATACTAACCCAGTTTAAGATCACCGCAACAGCATTATTTGTGAAGTGGGCAAACATCCCAATTATCAGAGAATCGCTTTTATAAACCAGAAAACCTATCAGTGCACCCAAAAGAAATGTTCCAAAAAGACTTTGAAAGCTAAAGTGCATAATCCCAAAAAGGACTGCAGTAATCAAAATGGATTTAATGCTGCCGAACCTCTCAAACCCCCTTTGAATCACCCCTCTAAAAAGCACCTCCTCACAAATTCCTGCCGAGACTGCGATAACCAGCATGCCAATGAGAAGACCTGCAATATCGCTTCCTATAGGAATCTGTGTCGTTTCCACCGTTCCAAACAAAAGCTTTGCTATAAGGATGTTTATAAAATTAAACACACCTACAATTGGAATGCCAAATATCATAATCCCAAAAGTTAAAGCAAAGTTTATAAAACTTGTCTTGTTCAATCTTAGTACCTTTTTGACATCGAACCTGAATATAAACAGGAAAACCAGAGGAGGAAGCATTACTAGCAACACCTCAGAAAGCAGGCCTCCAATGTTAAATTGTAAAGCCTCCTGCAATTTTGTGGATACAAACACAAGCAGTATTACAACCAAGGAATACAAAAATCCCACCTGCCATACCCTCGGTTTTTTTATGTCAAATTGCCCCTGTGCTTCTATGCTGTGATTATCCATGAATTTTCCCCCTTTTCAATTAGTCCGGATAAATCTGCTATGACTGAAAGAATATGAATATATTATAGTCTATTTTACATAAAAATGTAATACCCGGTTATAATAAACCAAATTAAAACTTATAACAGGGGTGCATATTATTTAATGCACCCCTACAATAGCATTTTGCATAAAGTTTAAAATTATCAACAGTTACATTGTCAGTATCCCGTTAGGTGTATCCATAATCAGCAATATATTCTCCTCTTTACCGTTCTCGGCATTAATGTAAACCAGAAAATCCCTATCGTTTAGTTTACCCTTGAACTCATATGTGAATATCTCCGTCTTATAGTCAGTAGGTATTATAGCAAAACCGCTGCTCAAAACATTCATCCTTGGTGTAATCAGTGCACGAGCCTGTTCCATTGTAATCTTAGGCTGAGGTATACTCCTTTCCCTATGATTGGTTATATAACCCTTGCTCTCAAAACCAGTAATTTCGCCGTTATCCAATGCTATTTTTACCTTGATAAGGTCGGGGTAAACAATGACATCCCCCTGTTTATACGCATAATTAATAATTGCGGTATTATCCTCTTTCAGGTAATAGGTATCCACCATGTCCCTGTATCCATGCTCTTCTAAAAATCTTTTTCCCAAAGACTTTGCCTGATCTACATTTATCTGCTCCTGGGCACCAACTGGTCTGTTGTACAGCATCCACAAAACATTTCCGCCCTTCTGGGTTACATCCACAGTCGCAGTCTGATCCTCCGGAACATTGTTGAATTTAACACTGTAGCTGTATGTTTTAATATGTCCTTCATCAACTCTACCTATTTCCTCTACCGCCATCACCTTATCCTGTCCAAAAAACTCCATCACCCTTTGTTTTGCTTGTTCAACATCCATATCTTCTCCCGCAAGACCCGTGGGTTCTGTTTGTGTCATGTGGTCGGAAAAAGGACCGTCATAAATCAATGTAGGATATTCCTGAAAAGTTTTATCTATGTTTTCAAACTGGGTATTGGGCATATTTTCAGAAGTCTTTTGAAACAAACGCGTCCCCTTTTTTGCCAATTCCCCCCACTTTATTCTTCCTGCTGAAAGCTGAGTTTGAAGGTCATTTAAACTCTGTTCTAAAGAAACCGAAAACCCATGCAGCTGCTCAATAAGCTTGTACTGTTCTTCATTTAAACCCTGTCCTCCCATGTTCTGGTTGTTTAGAGAATACGCCAAATCACCCACCTGGGTAAGAAATTTTGATGTGTTGGCCAGTACATTGGGTGACACTGGAAGCTGTCCTAAATTGGTCTGTGCTAGGTTTGCCTGTCTCCATGCCTCTTGCATGGTTGCTGCTGCCTTTTCCGGGGAATTGGCAATAAGGGATTTTATCAGCAGAACTTCAACATTGTTGACATATCCCACCATGTCGTAAAACGCACGGTTGTATTGGTTATCAAGCTCCTGCCTTAAATCCGCGGCATGCTTATACTGGTAGAACCCCCACATAGCCACGGCAGCAATTGCAACAATCACTATGCTGTACATTTTTCTATCGGATAGTCTTCTTTTTAAATCCAGTAATTTTTCTCTTATACTCAAAAAGCTGCACCTCCTTAATTATTTGCCAAAATAATGCTTTCCTATTTTTTTAACGATTTGCCTGCTCCAAATCCACTTGCTGGTTGCAGTGGCAGGATTCCAATAATATAAGCACCCGTTGGTCGGATCCCACCCGTTCAATGCATCCCTAGCTGCCTTAACAACGGTTGAATTCGGGTCTATGGGTACACTTATCTGCCCGTCGGATACCGCAGTAAAGGCACCGGGTTGATAAATCACACCAGCCACAGTTTTGGGAAACTTTGGATCCCGCGTCCTGTTAAGTATAACTGCACCTACTGCCACCTGACCCTCATAGGGCTCTCCTCTTGCCTCTCCATTTATAGCACTGGCAAGAAGCTGCTCATTACTTGACTGATTTGACTGGGCATACACCTCACCCCATTTTGCCAACGTAGTAAGTCCCATAGCTGCCAACGTGTCCTCATTTGCAATACCGCTTACAGGCAGTTTATAGGTGTTTTGAAAATCCCTTACGGCAAAATATGTTTTAAAGTCATATTTCCCACTAATCTCACCATCATAGTAGTTCCAGTTTTTTAGCCTCTGCTGCATTTTCTTGACATCATCGCTCTCCATATCCGGTGCCAACTTACCAGTAATTGGGGCAATAAAGACCGAACTGTTTAAAAACAAGGGTATGGAAATAGAAAATATAACGACAAGAATAATTATCCTTTTAACCGTTTTCAAATAATCACTCCCTTTTTATAAATACTTGCTTAAAGCCAATATAATGGCGGATATTAATTAATAAGACATTGCTAAAGATATTTTTTGTTTTATTGAAAAAAATATTCGTTAATCCCATTATTAATATGTATAACTTCTCACTATCTTCCAAATAATAAACTAGGGATGCATTATATATGGAGAAAAATATGCACCCATAAGCCAATAGTGTCTTATCAAACTAACTATTTATATTGTTAGAGGTTAAAAATGAGAGTTTTGTTTTTATCAATTTCAATGGGAGCAGGACATATAAATGCGGCTAAAGCACTAGAAGAGTATATAGTCCTTCGGTATCCCGATTCGAAAAATTTAATAATCGATACCTTAAAATACATAAACCCTGTGATTCACAAAGTTATTGTAGATGGATACCTTAATATTGTAAAGAAAAAACCTGAAATTTACGGAAGCCTTTACAGGATGTCTGAGTGCAGGGAAAACCTGAACAAATTGAGCCAAAGGTTAAGTAGTTTATTGGCATCTAAAATCCACAAACTGGTGCTGGACTTTAAACCGGCAATAATTGTGTGTACCCATCCCTTTCCCCTTCAGATAGTGGCTCATTTAAAGAAGCACAAAAATGTAAAGGTTCCCGCAGTTGCAATTTTGACCGACTTTGTAAACCATCCCCTATGGTTTCATGACAACATTGAGGCCTATATCGTGGGACATGATTATATTAAACATGACATGGAAGAATGCGGAATTTGCAAAAATTGTATCTTTCCCTTTGGGATCCCTGTTTCCCGTAAATTTCTAAAGCCTTCATCTAAAGCTATAGCACTAAACAGGCTTTCTTTAGAAAATAAATTAACGGTGCTTGTTATGGGAGGAAGCCTCGGAATAGGAGATATTGAAAACAGTTTTCGAGCCTTTGCAGGTTGTAAGCGAGACCTTCAGATAATTACAGTGACCGGCAAAAACATTGCCCTTGAAGAAAAAATAAAAGCCCTGTCAAAATCATATAACCGGCCTATTAAGATATTTGGCTACACACAAAATATTCCCGAGCTTATGGATTGCTCGGATTTTATAGCAACAAAGCCCGGCGGAATGACCATATCGGAAGCCCTTGTTAAAAAGCTTCCCATCCTTATTATCTCTCCCATACCGGGACAGGAGGAAAGAAATGCCCGCTTTCTTATAAACAGCGGTGCTGCGGTAAGTATAAACAGGAAGGACAGTATTGACAGCATACTATGCCAAATTTTTGACAATCCCCTAAGATACCATCATATGAAGCAAATGGCCGAAAACCTTTCAAAACCCGAAGCCGGTCATAATATTGTAAATCTTATGGAAAAACTTATACATGACAATCTACTCAAATATTCTTCTTATACCCTTTAGCCTCTTTTTATAGTATTCCGAATTGACACTGCCGTAGGTTACCTTACCTGCCGATTGACTGGCATGTATAAACTGATCCTCCCCCAAATAAATTCCCACATGGGAAACATTGGAAAGTTCATCGTTTGAGCTGAAAAACACCAAATCACCGGGTTTTAGTCCACTGGTATTCTGCGGTCCGGTTTTAATAAACTCATATTGCATATCCGCATCTCTCGGCAAGTCAATCCCGTTTATCCTGCTGCAAATATACACAAGCCCGGAACAGTCAAGCCCTTGCCACGCACTGACACCTCCCCAAAGATACTGTGTTTCCATAAACTTATTCACTGTAGCTAAAAAATCCTGGGCAGAGGTCTTAGGTATCCCACTCTCCACAGGAACCCTTATTGTGCCCTTGGTTTCAATCCATCCGGTAATATTTCCCGGCAGGGCAACCTCAAAGTACCTATCCTTTTTATTTTTAATATAAAGCTCCGTTCCCATTACAACGTCCTTTAGAGTAACACCGCCTCCAGCACTGGAATAAACCTTTTGCGTCTTTTCGGTTACAACGGCTCTGTCAGTGAAGTTCTCCTTCATGATACTTGAGCAGTCCCTATCAATATATTTTGACCTCAACCAACCTGTATATCCGTCCACCACTTTTACCTTAACCCACGAATCCTTTTCCTCCAACAGGGTAACCGGCTGATTGAAAATAGCCTGTGTGACTCGCTCGGAGGTTATGTCCGGCTCCCTGAATACATCCACCACCGTATCCAGTACAACCGCTATATTCTCGTAGTCAACCCCTACGGAACTGTCCTTTATATCATAACCTTCGTCGGATGAATAACTAACTTCCTTACCGGTTGTCACCTTTGGAGACAATTCTTCAATTGTATTATCAACAGGCTGATCACAGCCGCAAAGAACCATGTAAAACATCATCAAAAATAATAAAACCATCAATGTCCTTCTCATTAATATAACCTCACAATATGTAAATTTATAATCTTACTATATTAAAGTTATCGCGGAAAATCTCCTTTGCCGCTTCAACCTCCCTTTCCTTGCATGTAAAGAGAATAATCTGCCTTTTTTGCGATACTTCAGAAAGCATCTTTAGGGTGTTCAAAACCCTTTTATCATCGTAATGAGCAAATATTTCATCCAGTACAAGAGGCAGCACCTCTCCTCCGTCTTCAATAACCTCAGCCAAGGCAAGTCTTAGTGCGAGATACACCTGCTCAACCGTTCCGCTGCTAAGCAATGGCACTGCTCTAATTTGACGGGTATCAGGATCCACTGCCCTAAGTAAAAGTCCGTCATCGGCATTTATCTCACTGTATCTGCTGCCCGTAATCTTTAAAACCCTGCTGCCCAGCTTTTGGTTCAGCAACGGTGCAAACCCTCTCTTTATCTCCTGGCCTGCCTCATCTAAGGTTTTAAGGGCAATCGTCAGGCTAAATCCTATATCTTGAAGACGATTTTTCTCCCTCTCAAGTTCCACAATCTTCTGTTCAATCCCGTCAAGTTCTTCTCCCTTTGAAGAAGCAACTTCGGTTAAAGCCTGCACTTTGCTTATTTCATGCATGGTTTCATTAATATCCGAATCCACTAGATTAATTTTTTCCTCAATATAGCTTTGTGCATTTATTATATCCGCATCCAGTATTTTTTCCGAGAGCTCATCATACTCTTTAGAAAATTCCTCTTTGCTGTAAAGAGCTTTAATTCTATAGGTACATACTTCAATGTCCTCATACAAACGGTCCATTTTCTTGCTTATGTTATTATAGGCCTTTTTAATCGCATCCCTGTTACAGGGCCAAATCCCATACGCAGAAGATACCCTGTCGTAAATAGATTGCAAATAATGCTCTATATCCTCATACTTCTCTTTTTTAAGTTCCACATCCTTAAGTGCTTTACCGTACACAAAAAGCTCATTTTCAAAGGTCTCAATATGCTCTTTTTCAACCTCATCCTCATTGTGAGCAATTATATTGCCAGCCTTAAGCCTTTCAACTATTGAAGGTTTAACCTCATTTATATACTGCTCATTTCTGCTTATTTCCTCTTCCATCAAATCCATGCTGCTTTTTAATTCGTTCAGCCTTAAAGCTAGGTTTTCATAGTAAGCCTTTCTCTTCCACGCATAAACAAATATTGATAACAACAGGACAAAAACACAAATAGCTGCTGCCTTTATCGTCCACGACGGAAAAAATATAGCAGCCATACCGGCTAAACCAGCTGCCAGTGCAGCAATGAAAATACCTGTTTTTATTAATCTATACCAAATGAAATCATTTATGTCAATACTTTTTAAACCCTTTATTTCTTCTGGAAGAACCGCTAAATTCTCAGCCTCTTCCCTTAATTTCCTAGTTTTTTCCAACAGCTTCTTATTTTTCTCTTTTGCTTCTTTAAGCCTTTCGAATAAAATGCTCATATGGGCAGAATCATCATCAATATACCGGGAATAAGGCTCATAACGCCTTATAGTTTCATTATATTCTTCAATATGTTGGAATATAATGCTTTTTTCCCTCTCATAATTACCTATTCCTTCTAAGATTAAGGAAAGCTCTTTTCTTTGCTTTTTCAAAGACTCTATGTTTTTTCTCAAGTCAATAGCTTGATTTGCATAAATCAGTGCGTGCTTTCTCTTTTCAAGGGACTTTTTGAAACTAACAAGACGGTTCAATTTTTCATAAGCCTCTAAAAGCCTTTCTCTTTCCTCAATAATTCCTTTTCTTTTAAGCTTCAACTCATCCAGCTTTTGATTTACAACATCAAGGGGTCGTGTCGTCGTCCTTTCTGTCCCCACATGGCAGGTCAACGCCTCCGTTAGTGCTTCCCGGGCTCTTTTATACGAAATATCCTCCGCACCACTCTCACGGATATTGGAAAGCCTGTCCAAAAGCTCTTTGCTGCCTGCCGCATCAATTTTTGTATCCATCTGTCCTATGAACACAGTTCTCTCAAAACAGGATTCATTAATACCCAGATGCTTTAGTGCAAATAAGGCTCCTTGCTTTCTGCTCTGTTCAAAGGAAGCGGTTATGTCATTGTACATGGAATCGTAAACCTTCACCGTACTTTCATTAAAATCCCTCTCCACCGTAAAACGCGAACCATCATCCAATCTGTATGCAATACTTCCCATGTAATCATTACCTCGCCAAGGCTTGAACCTCTTGAGCGGAGGAAGGTCACCACTTTTGCCGGCTCTCCCTCCCTTTAAAGAATAAAGCATACCCCTTATAAACCACTGTATTGTAGTCTTTCCTGCCTCATTTGCCCCATAAATTACATTAAGACCATCGGAGAGCTCCAGTATTAAGTTGTTAAACTTTCCAAACGCTATTATATCAAGCTTGTCAATATTCATATCTTCTCCTGGCTACAACACTTCAACCTTGCCCTGTTCCAATGCCTCTACACCATACTGCATGGCCTTCATAAGCAAATATTTTTCCTTTTCACTTTTTGCACTATCAATCATTGAAAACATCTTTCTTACAAACAATCCCATAAGCCCCGGTTCCCTCACAAGCTCCTCATAATCATACCGGGGAACGGTTTCGTCCTTTACGGTCAGATAGAAGAACCTGTCTTTTAAAGCCCCTTCTATGTTTTTGGTATCAATGCGGTACCCTTGGGCGATATATCCCCTTAAAATCACATTGATAAGGTTGTTGCCCTCCTCCTGTCCTTCAAAGTTTGAGTTAACCATATCTACAATCTGCTCATCACCCAAAAAACAGTCGGATTTTATTTCCAATGTTCGATACTGTCTCTTTGAAGTCCTTTCAAACCTTACCTCTAGCTTCTTTTCCTTTTCCGAAACAAAGTCTATTCTTCCGATAAACACCCCATGCTCTCCCTCTTCGTCGAATCCGAGAGGTTCCGGACTTCCCGGGTTATAAACGGGACTATTACCCACAATCTTCTCAAAACGGTTGTGAAAATGCCCCAGTGCCACATAATCCATGCCATAGGATGCCAGCTCCTTGCTGCTTATAGGATTGTACCGGTTTTCTTTAAAATTCATATCCACCGTTCCGTGAATTAACATTATATTTATGCGGTTTTTATCCACAGAACCTATACCTTCTAAAACACCGCCTTTTTCGTGAAAAGAACTAAAGCCTGCCCCGTATATGCATGTGCTAAGATCCTCGATATAAATTTTAGGCTTGTCGACAGAAAGAATAAAGACATTCTTACTCCACTGGAAATTTTTGTAGTAAGAGTTTTGGGTATAGGGATCATGATTTCCCGGCACAATAACCACCTTTATGCCGGGAATCTCTTCAAATTTTCTGTTTATATAATGAATCGATGAGCTTTTCGAATAATAATGCTCATAGAGGTCACCGCTAATTAAAATTATATCTACAGCTTCCCTTTTCGCAAGATCAATTATTCTGTCAAATACATCGTACAGATCCTGTCTTCTCTGCTCCGGTATCTTTAGTCCGTCACCTAAAGAACTAAAGGGAGCATCAAGATGCAAATCAGAAAAGTGCAGAAATTTTAATGAATTCATCCTAAAGTCTCCTCAAGCCCGAAATCAGTTTCTAAGCCTTCTTTTGTTTCTCTCACTCAATACATTTTCAAAGGCTACAGCCTCGTTTAATATATTCTCAATGTTCTCCAAGTTTTTTTCCGAATCAAGCCCGGAATTTATCTGATGCCTTAGCATGCCTACAGTGCTCTTTACATATTCCATCCTTGCATCTGCTCTTTCAAGATCGCTTCTCTCTTCTTTGTGTCTTTCAATCATCCTCTCATCCATCTCAATAATCCTTTTTATATCCTCATACACCTTAGAGTCATTGATAAAGTTGAGCCTCCGATTGTTTTGAGCAATTCTCTCCATGATAAGATTAATATTTATCTTGCCTACCTCCCGGCTTCTTATACAAAAGTCCCTGAGCAGATTTATATATGCAACAACCAAATTTAATGCCTGTTCGGCTATCTTTACTTTTAAATAATTGGATTTATCTTTGTTATAGGATTTTATTATTTCATCCTTGTCCCTCATTAAGGAGCTAAGCTTTCTATAGTATGCTGCATTGGTATACCTAACAGCTCCTGACGCCAGTTTTATACATTTCTTATTCAACCTTTTTATATTGCGTTGCTTCATCTTTTGAAGGAAACGGTCCTGAAATTTTTTACTTGTAAAGCTCTTGAGCACAAGAGCCAAATAAAGGACAACTTGGGCACAGGCAATATAAAAAGGAGGAATACCCATGTATTCCCGAACTGTATATCCAACACCTAATAAAATTAATAACATTCCAATGTTTTTATAATAAAATATTGAATTTAACAATAGCTTTATCTTCATATCTCACCTTTTGCCCGAACTCCTATTTGTGGTATCATTATGTGTTTTTGAAAGGTGGATTTCACGAATTTGCTTTATTATCCGCCTTTTCCTTAACTTCAAATCCCTGCTCTCCAGCTAGCATTGCCTCTGCTCTGGCACGAGCCCTTTCTCTTGACGAACTCAAATCCAGCTTCTTAATCTTCAACTCGGTATTATCCCCGCCAAGGCTTTCAATAGCATTAGCCCTTGCAACTTTCTTGTTGACAATTTCTCTTGCACGTTCCATATCCTCATTAATATTTCCTATCTTATTGTTTTTAGAAGTATATTTTGCATTAACCGAATTGATGCTTTCCTTGAGGGTCGCCATTTTTTCTTGAGTTTTAAGGGTTTTGAGCTCATTGAGTTTGGCATTCATCTCGGACTCAAATATCCTGTAATTCTCCCTTATGTTTTCAACTTCCCTAAGGGCATTATCGTGCGTAGCTTTATGAGTTTCATAAACTGTCTGGTATTCTTCCTCCTGCATAAGAAGCTCCACCAGAAGTTCCTTATCCCCTTGTCTTTGAGCTGCTTCTATTCTTGATCTTATTGCAGCAAGATTTTTCTCTGCATTTTTCATTTCAATTTTAATCAACTCTGCATTTGTCTGAATCTCAATTATCTGCTGCTCTGCTTCCTTGCGAGCCTTATTAATCTGGTTTTTTATATCTTCAAACAAAAGATTGGGGTTCTTTTCTTCCAATCCCCCAACAAATAGGCCAAAAAAACCTCTAATCAAACTCCCAAGTCTACTAAAAAAACCCATACCCAGTCCTCCTTGTAATAAAAATCTCTCACCATCATGTATAACTTCAATGAATTTGCCTATATTACGTCCAATATATAATTTATAATAAATGTGTCCCAATGTAAACCATAAAACAATAAAAATATTAATTTGTTACAAAATATTATCTAGACTCGTCCGGTTATCCAAAAGCTCCCGATATTTTTCCGGTAAAAGGTCCTTGTCGTCACATTCCTTAATTGCCAGCTTCGTCATAAACTCCACCTGTTGTGTACTGGGCTTGCATCTTGAAATGGCCTCTTCTAAAATATCCACCGTCAAAACACAACCGTCAATATCATCCTCATTTGCAATTTCGTAGGCCTTTCGTACGACAGTTTCAATTTCTGCCCCAGTATAGTTCCCGGTTTTGGCCGCAAAAGGTGCAAAATCTTCTATGTCGGTCTCAAAACCGTATTTTTTAATCATTATCTTAAATATTTCCGCCCTTTCACTTTCCTCAGGAAGCAATATCGGTATTTTCTTATCAAACCTTCCCGCCCGTTTAAGAGCCGCATCTAAAAGGTCAGGCCTGTTGGTAGCTGCGATAAAAACAACTTTCCCTCTATTATTTGTATTACTGGTGAACTGTAAAAATTCACTGAAAATGTTTCTACTGACTCCACTATCTGAGTTATCCCCTCTTCTGAAGGCTGTGTCTATTTCATCAACGAACACTATAACAGGCTGTTGCGATTGTGCACCTAAAAGGCACTTTTTAAAATTCTTCTCACTCTCTCCCACATATTGACCTAAAATCCGCGACATATCAATCTTTACACAGTTAAAGCCGCTGGATTTTGCAAGGGCATTGACAAGAAGAGTTTTACCCGTACCCGACGGTCCACATAAAAGTATTCCCATGGGTACCCTTCTTAAATCTCCCTTTTTTATCGGCTCCACAATATTTTTAAGAAGGTACCTTTTGGCCCTTTCCATTCCTCCAATGTCCTCAAAGCTGATTTCAGGGTATATAAACTCCAAAACATCTCCATACTCTTTCTGAAGTACCGAGTGCTTCTTCTCCTTTATAAACTCAAAGCTTATAGCCACATCCTCCGCTTCAGCCTTTAATTTAATATCTTTAATTGCTTTTTTGCTAAGCCCCGACGACAGCTTTGCAAACTCATCAACACTGATATCCATTTTTATATTATTGTCTTTTATAAGGTAGTTTATATATCCCTTTCGTGCCTTTTCATCGGGAAGCTCGACAAGAATCGGCTCCACCCTGTAGGATGATCTGAATATCTCGGAATTTATTTCGGCAATAGTATTTGCCAGCATAACTATTGTACTTCCCACTGTGGATATTTTCGCATTATTAGACCATTCACACAGCCATATAAGTGCAATTCTTTCTTCCATGGACATGGAACCCACATCACCATTGGGAATTATCTTCTCCGTATGGTCAATAAAAAGCATCATCTTAGTGCTCTTCAATGCAATATCTATATAGGGAAACAGCCTTGACGGAAGTGCATTCTTCAGCCCCACCGCTTCATTGGCTGTTATTTTATTAAACTCCCTTTCCATTCCCGCATCCAAAAATGTCAAACCCTTGGAAATATCATAGAAGGCTACGATAGAAAAGTTCCTCTGTTTAATAAACTCCTCGTACAGATATCTTTCAATATTCCTGTAGTTGTCCACAACATCCCTTATGTTGAAGTAAAGTACAAACTCATGGGATATTCCCGCTTTATATATGCTTAAAAAATTGTCATACCACATTTATGACTTTCTGCCTCCTGATATATAGAATTATTGTAACTTTCATGCTTTTTTCAATACAATTTACAATTAAATTTAAAATCTGCAAACCTATAGCTTAACAAGTTCACTTCTATTTTACCACAAGATACTCCCAAATCAAAGCAATATATATGTGAGCACCACGGTAAAAGCATGAACCCATCTCCTGCCAATACTCTCACAAGAGAGTTTTTTAAAATGCCATTTCAGCATTTAATATTCAGGCAAGAAAATCATTTTTTAAGAAATGCCCCCGGGATTACTAAGATATGGCGTGTGAA
>JAAYTO010000034.1 GCA_012523755.1 Clostridium sp.
ACACGCCATATCTTAGTAATCCCGGGGGCATTTCTTAAAAAATGATTTTCTTGCCTGAATATTAAATGCTGAAATGGCATTTTAAAAAACTCTCTTGTGAGAGTATTGGCAGGAGATGGGTTCATGCTTTTACCGTGAATGTAGAAGGGGTGAAGGTTGTAAACTACTGCTATATAAAATATAATATAATTATGAAAAGTTTTTATGTAAGGGGAGTTGGCCATGCAAAAGAGAGTATTATCTGTTATGCTGATTATGTTGCTTCTTGCGGGTTTTTATTACACGACCGGTGCTTATACTGCCAATATAAACGGTGAGGACATTATTTGGAATCCCGGCATTATTGGGGGCATACCGGAAAAACAGGTTTCAGTAAATGTAGTGGATTTTGGTGCAAAAGGAGATGGCGTAACAGATGACTACAACGCTTTTGCAAAAGCTATACAGGCAGTAACGGACGGCGGTGCTGTATGGATTCCTGCCGGTAATTACCTTATCAAGTCAAAAATCTTGTTGGAAAAACCGGTGGTCTTAAGAGGAGAGGGACCGGGTAAGACCAATCTTTATATAAACCATAATGAAAATGCGTTTGAGGTAATAAAATACAAAAGAGGTACATGGATTAATCTTAAAGGCGGTTATACCAAAGATTCAAACAAGCTGACCGTGGAGAATTCCTCGGTTTTTACACCCGGAGGATATGTGGAAATACAGCAGGATAATGACCCTCAGGTTATGTATACCCTGCCGGAATGGAATCAGGGCTGGGCAGCGGGAGCTGTGGGACAGATAGCAAGAGTGGTTTCGGTTTCGGGAAGTACAGTAGAGATTGATCAACCCCTTAGAATTACATATAAAGCTAACCTGAATCCAGTGATAAGAACCCAGGGATTTGCAGAATATATCGGGTTTGAAGACTTTTCGGTGGAGCGGCTTGATACAAGTGATACAAATATGTTTTTCTTTAAAAATGCGGCCAATTGCTGGGTTAGAAATGTCCATAGCAAAAAACCTGCAAAAGCCCATGTCAGCACAACTACCGCATACAGGATCGAGATAAGGGACTGCTTTTTTGACGATGCGACAAATTGGGGCGGAGGCGGACAAGGCTATGGTGTTGAACTGGGATTCCATTCTTCTGATTGTCTTATTGAAAACAATGTTTTCAAACATTTGAGACATTCAATGATGGTGCATTTGGGTGCAAACGGAAACGTGTTTGGATACAATTATTCGATAGAACCTTATCAAAGCGAGGGAGGAAAGTGGACACCGTGCGATATTTCCGTACATGGTCACTATGCCTACAGCAATTTATTTGAAGGAAACATACTCCAGGAAGTGACTGTTTCCGATTATTGGGGACCTTCCGGACCGAACAATACCTTTTTGAGGAATAGAATAGAATCCGAGGGTATATGTATTGAGGATTCATCCAACTACCAAAACGTGGTGGGAAATGAGATTGTAAAAGGCAGCATTTTATGGGACACAGATAAAAGATATCCTCATAGAATAGACGCAGCTACTTTGTTTATACACGGAAATTATGTTGACGGTTCGATTCAATGGGATGAGGACACGGCAGATCGTACAATACCTGTAACTTATTATCTTAATGAAAAGCCGGATTATTATGGTTCTCTTGAATGGCCTTCCACCGGGTCCGACAAACCGGATGGTACTAATCCTGCCCGTGAGAGGTATTATGGAAATACAATACCTCCTGCTACACCGACTCCTGTTGTTACAGTTAGATATGGTGATGTAAATGGCGATGATGAGGTTGATTCCACCGACTTGACTCTGTTAAAGAGGTATGTTTTGAGAAAGATTGATGATTTTCCCTATTCGGAGGGTGAGATTAGTGCAGATTTGGATGGGGACGGAGAAATAAATTCTACCGACTTGACGCTTTTGAAAAGGTATATTTTAAGACGTATTGATAAATTTCCGGTAGAACAAAATTAATATAGATTTTATGAATAAAATTTGAGGATATATCCAATATTAACCTTAGGTGTTTGCAAATATATAAAGTCAAAAGGATTATTACATTATATCATTTTGACTTTTGCAGTAAAAAGCATATTGTTTTTCGAAAAACAGAACCGAGTATCGTAAATTGTTTTTCGAGGGATATAGTATGATACGGAGGTGTAAACATGGGTGACAGGGATATATTCATCGAAATCAATCAAATACTGTCGAAGAATGGCTACAATGAGGTTAAGAGCCTTATTGACCTTGCGGATTTTCTGAACGAGGAGAAGGATTCCGACAGTGATGTATATGATAGGGTAAGAGAACTGTATGACCAATTGGTAATTGGAATTGGCATGTGGTAGAGAACGTAATTGTTATGGATGGTTTTGGATAAGCGAAAAGAAGTATTATATTTAAACCCTTCTTTCCACTAAATCAAAGCTCCGGGGGCATCGAGCCCCCATCGCTTTTTGGTCATTTCACTCCGTGAAATCCCACTAATCAAAAAGAGGCTTCACGGTTTTGGAAGCCTCTTAATAGGTGCTTTATACATGGTACTTTTTACATGCTTTAACTAAACAGGTTTCTCACCTGTGAGATTTCGATCTGATCTGCCTTTTGTGCGGCATGATAATATCCTTTTTGCTCTGCCAGTTTATAGAGGTCATACTGGAATGTTTCACAGTTGTTTCTTATTTGTTGTATGGCTTGTCTTAACTGGGGGTTGGAAGACTGAGCAATTACATTTGCATAACCCGTTAAGCTGCTGTTAATTTGTGATAAAACATCATTTACCATTTCTCTTTCCTGCATAATAGTTTCCTCCCTTAGCTTAAAAATGACATTAATTGTTGCATTGTGCTTCTTGCGTCTTGTGCTGATTGTTGAAACATTTGTTTAATCTGTTGGTCTGTTGCTTGCTGTGCATAGGATTCTAACTTTTTTGCCGAGGTTTCGTGTGAATAGATTAGATGTCGTAAGTTTTGAAGTTCTAATTGGTTTAGTTGAGTCATGTACAATTCTCCTTTCATTTGTTCTTCATATTTATTTTCTATTAAAAACTTAAAAATATTCAAAAAAATAATAAATTTATATATTTTGTAATATTATGAGGAAAAGTACTTTTCGTTAAATTCCATTAAAGCATTAAATTACTTACGATAAGATGCTTTTTAAAGGGCAAATTAATGATGAGACTTTTTAAATAATACAGACCTTTTATTGAAATAAGTTTTTGCATTTTTTTACATTTGCTTATGTATCCGCATTAGGTAAGTTTTTTCGGCATGGTTACAGTTACAGATTATTAATATTCTTTAAGGTTGGAGGATAGAAATGGATAAAAATAGAGCATCAATAAATCAAAAGGGTATTTCAATGTTCAAGGTTGCTGCTACATATATTGGGACGGTGGTTGGTGCAGGCTTTGCTTCCGGACAGGAAATGTTGCAATTTTTTGCTATTTTCGGCATAAGGGGTCTTTTGGGGCTTATTCTTGTTACGATACTGTTCATGGTGTTTGGGTACATTATTATGGGAATGGGAAAGGAACTGGGGGCAGAGTCCCATCTTGAAATAATAAAGTATTGTGGAGGAAGGCTTTTAAGTCCTATAATAGACTATTTAATAACCTTTTTTCTTTTTGGAGCACTCACAGCCATGATAGCGGGAGCAGGGGCTCTTGTTAATCAGCAGTTGGGTCTGAATCCCTTATGGGGCAATGCACTGATGGCTGTTTTTACTGCAGTAACTGTTCTTACCGGTATTAAAGGTGTTATTAATTCCATCAGTGCGGTGGTACCCTTTCTAGTAACATCAGCTGTGGGCGTCAGTTTAATATCGGTGGTTTTTATACCGCCAACAACCGTTAATAATATTCTGGTTTCGGAATCTAGCAGCGTACTTATTACCAACTGGTTGTGGGCAGCCATTTTATATATATCATATAATATGGTTCTGTCGATTTCAGTATTGGGTCCTTTAGGTGTGCAGGCTAAGGATAAAAAGACAATCAGAAATGGGGCTGTGCTTGGGGGTATTGGACTTGGCGCGGCAGCAATAGCCATATATTTTGCCATAGAAAAGAATTTGGATGCGGTACAAAGCATGGAAATACCGATGATTTTCATTGCCAGCCGTATTGGGTATGTCCTTCAGATAATATATGCGGTGGTTCTTGTGGCAGAAATATATACTACAGCTGTCGGAAGCCTCTACGGATTTGCAGCAAGGGTTACCGATATAGACTCAAAAAAAGCGAGATATTATATTATCGGTACTGCTGTTTTGGCATTGGTTGCCAGTCAGTTGGGTTTTTCCAATCTGGTGAGATACCTCTATCCGGTTGTGGGCTATGGAGGTGTGGTTATGCTTGTAGCGTTGGTGTTTGCAAGGTTTAAGGCCATGCGAAGTGTGGGTGGGTAAATTTTCCTTTACTCTTTCAATTTCTTCATTAAAATTCCAGCCATATGTGTAATGGGGATATGCGGAAAAACACACTCCAATTATAAGTGCAAACACAAAAAATTTCGCTAGATATTTCAAAAAAATGCACCTCACTTGTATCCAAATCAAGTTGGAAGTTTATACCCTTTCACATATACATAAATATTTATATCAACAAATCGGGACTCTATTATCCAAATATATTGATTGTTTTTTGTACTATACAAAACCTTTTCGGGAAGAACATCAAAACGTTCTTTTTTTTGATTTATATGCACCATGATTTCATCAACCAGTTCGGGCTCAAACTTTTGAAGGAGAATTTCCTTTAAATCGGCCTTTTGCTTTTCAACATTGTCTCTCAATAGATTAACTTCAAATTCAGCCTCTATCTCTTCTCGAAGTTTTACCTTTGTAACAATAAGGTTTGTATCTGCCGGTATTTTGAATCCACCAACTACCTTTTCTTCCCCTTTTCCGTCATTATTGTTTTTCTCTTTTTCAAGGATGATGTAAACGGTTTTAATAATGTCCTCCCATTCTACTGTGGCACCAAAGGCCTCGGCAACGTAGCGTACGGGAATGAAGATTCTGCCTTCAATATTTACGGCAACGGTATCCATTTCTTTTCTTTCACCATTTACAGTATAGTCTTTTTTATCTACATAGAGAACCAGTGTATCACTGCCTCTTACAAAGGTGGCTTTCTTAGCAATCCCATACCATGCAACCTCTGCCCCTAATGCTTCGCCAATGAATCTGGCTGGAGCCTGGGTTCTTCCATGGGAATCGATAAAGGGTTTTTGGTCCGGGAAAATGATTTCATCTCCGTTGTAAAAAACACAGAGGGGTATCTTATAAGCAAAACAATTTACTGTTAAAAACACTACTGTAATAACTAAAGCTAATAATATTGACACTGATTTTTTCATTAATATCCTCCCCATTTTTTTATTTTATCAATAAAATGCAAATATATTTATACAGCCTAAGCATGTTAAGCTTCTTCATAAATTGAGGTAACCACCTCAATTCATATTTTATCAAAAGTAAGAAGCACAGCTTGTTATATAGTATACTACATATAGACAAGAGGTAAAATTTGCATATTATTGACATTAATAATTATAGCATATTGCAAATTCCCTATCATGTTCAATATGTTTCATAAAAATAATATACAATGTCTTTGAATAGATGTGTTGTAACAAGAGTAAACGGCAATAAAAATTATAAACAAAACAAAAGCAAAAACCATGGGTTATGTATTGTTAAGTATTTCAAAAAAATACACCTCACTTGCATCTAAGTTAAGTTGGTAATTTGTAACCTTTCACATATACATAAATATTTATATCGACAAATCTTGATAGGAAATCAGGATTGGCGTTGCAGAGGACTTGCAATATTATATAAATATCGGTTTTATTTCAAGATATGAGCTTAATGAAGAATTTGCCGATTTTGTAGGCAAACATATGGAAATATAACTAATAAAAGAAAAAAAGAACCTGCATAGCAGGTAAGGAAGATAAACTTTCGGTTTAAATAAAAATCGAAACAGATAAAACATAAATTGAAACTGAAATTAGATTAATCAAGTAGAAGAGCACAAATAAGAAGAACAAGACTATTCAGAATAAGAAGTATTGATCCTTTATCCATTTTTCTCAACTCCTTTCGTGAAAAATATTAGGAGAGTAAATTAGGTAATACAAGAATTGATCTACAAATATTATAACAGAAGCATGTACTAATGTAAATAGTGGAAAGAAACATTCGGCAATGAAAGATTGAAATTCACTACAAATAGGCTTTACATTGTATATTTAACTACAAAATGCTAAAATTATTTTACAAGCATCGTAGAGAAGACAGTAATTATATTTTGAGCATTTTCCTCTATAGATGAAAAAGAAGCTGTTTCTGATCGGGAATTAAAATTTTGCCCTTGATGAATTCCAAATTTAAGCAAACTTTAAAGTGCTTGTTATAGCTGAAAAATAGAAGAAGACTTGTTTGAATAAAGACAAGGAGAGTTCATTATGTCAACGGTTGAAGGAAAACTTGCAAAGTCATTGACTGCGGAATCTACGGAACTGATACCCTACTTGCCGTATTTATTGCAGGATTTGTGGGAATTAGGTTCATCACCCAGGGACATTATTGAAATGACTTCGAAGAATATACAGGTATCGAAGAAAACGAGGGCACTTGATTTGGCTTGCGGTAAAGGAGCTGTAAGTGTTCATTTGGTCAAGGCATTAGGCTGTTTGGTAAAGGGTATTGACATTATTCCTGAGTTTATTGAATTTGCCGTTAACAAGGCTAAAGAGTTAGGTGCTCAGAACCTGTGCCGGTTTGAGGTTGGAGACATAAACGAAGCAGTCAAGGAAGAAAAGGATTATGATATTGTTATCCTTGGTGCTGCCGGAGATGTGCTGGGGAATCCGAAAGAGACAGTGGAAAAGTTAGCACGAACAGTTAAAAGCGGTGGTTACATATTTATTGACGATGCTTATGGAAATGATGATTTTGACGATAAATACCTTACAAGGGAAAAATGGATTAAGATTTTTGAAAGTATGGGAGTGAAGCTTCTTGATGAAAGGATTGTTCAAGAAGATGAACTAAAAAGTATTAATGATGAACAGCAGTTATTTATAAGAAAGAGAGCCAATGAACTGAAAAAAAGGTATCCGGATAAAGCATATCTTTTTGATAGCTATATAGAAAGCCAGCGGTCTGAATGCGATGAATTGGAGAATGAAATAACAGGCGTTACGATGCTTTTGCAGATCATTTGACTTTAAAACTTTTTGGCAATCAAAGGGACGGAGGTAACATACTTCTCTATTTACGGAAAGGAAGCACCACAATACTTTAGAATTTAATCAAACCGCATCGTCGTTTCTCTCATAGCAGCAAATCTTCAGCTTTGGAGGGTATAATAATGCATCTGGAATTCATAAAAGACTACGGGATATTACTTGGATATTTTGCAGTCTGTGCATTGAGTGCATTTGCCTTACGTCGATTTACCTCAGTGCCTGATGAGGTCTTCCGTAAGACTTTGCATATAATAGTTATAGGCTCGGTGTTTGTCTGGGTATATGCCTTTGAGACATGGTGGATATCGGCAATTGCAGCGATTTTATTCATATTGATGGTGTACCCGATTCTTGCATTTGCTGAACGAATACCCAGCTATTCCGAATTACTTACAGAGCGTAAGAGCGGAGAAATCAAAAGCAGTCTGGTAGTGGTCTTTATTATGTTTGCTGTACTGATTTGCCTTTGTTGGGGTTGGATTGGAGAGAAATATTTAATAATCGCATCGGTTTTGGCATGGGGTTTGGGAGATGCGGCCGCTGCATTGGTGGGAAAACGTTTCGGACGTCACCATATTAAGGGGAGGCTCGTTGAAGGGTGCAAGAGCCTTGAGGGAACAATTGCAATGTTTGCGGTGTCCTTTGTTTCTGTGATGGCTGTTTTGATGGTGCACGGTGCGGTAAAGTGGTACGCTTATGTACCGATTGCACTGCTGACTGCGGCAGTTTGTGCAGTTGTGGAACTATATACAAAGGGCGGTATGGATACATTAACCTGCCCCTTGGCGGCAGCGGCAATCTTGATACCCTTAGTCCATTTATGGGGGGTGTAATATTATGAAGCAAAAATCAGGAGAGCGTACACTCCTTGCGTCGGTAGTTTTAAGTTCACCGGGATCTATAGTTGTAGGTATAGCACTTTTCTTCGGTCGGTCGTCTACACAGCTTGCGGACTTTATTCGCCGTACAGCTGAGCTGGCAGCAATTATCGTATCATGGATAGTGTTTCGAATTGTAAATAAAAGCGGTGGAATGGACGTAGTGCGTAAAAATAAACTGGAACGTACTGCGAATCTATGTGTTGGAGCAGCAATGGGCCTTTCGGGAGCAGCTATGATTTTTATCGCAATATTCTCAAGAGATGCACAAAAGGGGAATGTCATTCCCGGACTTGTTATTGCAGTGCTCGGAGTAACGACTAACTCATGGTTTTGGCTGAGGTACCGAAAACTCAATCGCGAAAAAGCGAATGCGATACTTGCAGCACAAAGCAAGCTCTATTTCGCAAAGTCGATTGTGGATGCTTGTGTGACAACATCCTTGACCTTTGTAGCTGCTGCACCTGCTTCGCCCATAGCACGATATGTGGATCTGGCAGGTTCGATAATTGTAGCGGCTTATCTTATTGTAAACGGTGTTGTTACTATTCGGGGCAAGGATAACATAATATAATCCCGTCTTTGACACCCATCTATTTTTATGACATAAAATAAAGCCGAATTTTTAGATTTGGATATCAAACCCCTCCAATTCCTTATATTACATCACATAACGCGAAACTACGCAATGCTAAAGTGTGAAAATTGATATATTCTTATTGCTAAAAATACAGTAATGATATACATGGAATATTAACTTGCTTTCTCTCCCTGTTTTTTTTAAAATTTAGCTCATATGAGCCTGAATTAATCGGTTGATTTTTTTTTGCTTTCATATATAATGGAAATACTGATAATAATGAGCGGTGATTTTAGGCTATGGAACAGTATGGCAAATTAAAATTCTTTGAGTACATACCTGCAGTTCCCGATAACGGTATGATTCTTACAAGATTGGGCTACAGGAAAACCAAAACGGTTTTGGATGAGGAATATAAAAAGAAACTTAAAGCCAACATAGATACGGGATTGATGCTGTGCAACACAAAAGGAGTTTTTTCAAGGCTTAGCATAATAAAGCGGGATGAGGAGTCGGTTGAACTGGAAAATGGTGCCGTCCTTAAGAGCAGAAGCCTTTCAAAACTTCTTCAAAACAGCATGGATGTGGTTTTGATGGCGGCTACGGTAGGAAAGGATATTGTGGATCGGATTCATGATGAGGTGGAAAATAATGATGCAGCAGTTGGGCTGATTTTGGATGCCGTTGCATCGGAAACCGCGGATTCCGCCCTTGATTGGATGGTGGATTTTATTAATAAATTGATAAGAAGAGAAGGAAAAAAACTTACTAAGATGAGATATAGTCCCGGGTATGGAGACCTTCCTTTGACAAATCAGAAGATTATTTTTGACATATTGAATCTAGAAAGGCTGGGACTTAGAATTACGGAAAGGTTTATGCTGGTTCCGGAAAAGTCTGTTATAGCCATTGCGGGTGTAGAAGGGATTGAATAGTATGGATAGAAAAGATTTTTTGAAGTATTTAAAAGACAATATATTGATACTTGACGGTGCTACAGGGACAGAGCTTCAAAAGAGGGGAATGCCCCAGGGAGTTTGCCCTGAGATGTGGGTAATAGAAAACCCGGATGTGATTGTGGATATACAGAAAGAATACATAAAAGCAGGATCCAACGCCGTGTATACATGTACATTTGGGGGCAATAGAGCAAAGCTTTCTGAGTTTGGACTGGGAGACAAAACGGTTGAAATAAATAAAAAGCTGGCACAGCTTTCAAGGCAGGCTGTCGGAGATGAAGGGCTTGTAGCTGGAGATCTTGCCCCGACGGGTCAATTTGTAAGACCCTTTGGAGACATGCCCTTTGAAGAGGCGGTTAATATTTACAAGGAACAGGTAAAGGGTCTTTTAGAGGGCGGAGTTGATTTTTTTGTAATAGAGACCATGATGGATATACAGGAGGCAAGGGCAGCACTGATCGCTGTTAAGGAGAGCTGTGACCTTCCGGTATGCGTCAGCATGACTTTTGATGAAGAAGGCAGAACCCTTACAGGTACCGATCCTGTGACGGCACTGATGATTCTGCAAAACCTTGGTGCAGATGTAGTGGGATGCAACTGTTCCACCGGACCTGGGGATATGATAAAAATAATACGGGATATGAAGCCCTATGCTAAGGTTTCACTAATGGCAAAGCCCAATGCCGGACTTCCCAAGCTGGTCAACGGTAAGACACAGTTTGACATGGATGCCGAAGAATTCGGAAGCTATGTTAAAGAGTTTGTTGAAGCCGGAGTAAATCTTTTGGGAGGCTGCTGCGGCACATCGCCCCTGTATATAGAACAGATTCGAAAGAACATCGGTGGACTAAAGCCGATGGCTCCCAGACCCAAAGAAATAAGTGCCGTTGCTTCTGCACGCAAAACGGTTTTTGTAGATGCAGATGAACCTGTTGTGGTGGTGGGAGAAAGGATAAATCCCACAGGTAAAAAATTGCTTCAAGAGGAATTAAGACAGGGTATGACATCTTTGGTAAAGCAATTTGCCCGGGAACAGGTGGAAAAGGGAGCCGGCATACTGGATGTAAACGTTGGAATGCCGGGAATAGATGAAAAAGAGACCATGGTCAGGGTGGTAGAAGAACTTTCGGTTATGACCGATGCCCCCCTTTGTCTTGATTCGTCTTCACCGGAGGTTTTGGAGGCGGCACTGAGGATTTATCCCGGCCGTGCCCTGATAAATTCCATATCTGCCGAAAGGGTTAAGCTGGAAAAGTTGTTGCCGATAACTGCAAAGTACGGGGCAATGTTTATTCTCCTGCCTTTAAGTGACGAAGGAGTTCCTGAGACTGGAGAGGAAAGATATGGGATAGTCGAGAGGATATACAATGAAGCTGCAGAATTCGGCTATACAAAAAACGATTTTGTTGTAGACGGTCTTGTGATGACGGTATCTGCCGACCAGAAGGCAGCCGTTGAAACCTTAAAGGTCATCGATTGGTGCAGTAATACCTTCGGTTGCGGGACTATAGTGGGACTTTCAAATGTATCCTTTGGCATGCCCGAAAGAAAGTGGATTAATTCGGCTTTTCTTGCCATGGCCATTGGTCGGGGACTCACTATGGCAATACTGAATCCTTCCAGTGATACTCTGATGAGTATAAAGATGGCATCGGACGTTTTGAAGGTAAGGGACAAAAACAGCAAACGGTATATAGAGTATTTTGCCGGACTAAAGGAACAAAAGCCCGTCATTGACAAAAAGGAAGAGATGGTGAGCAGTGTTGAAAAAATTTATGATGCTGTTGTAAAAGGTGACCGGGAGAGTATAGCTCAACATATTGATACTGCTTTAAAAGAAGGAAGAGAGCCTTCCCATATAGTTGATAAATATTTGATTCCTGCAATAACTCATGTGGGAGATCTTTATGATAAAAAGGAGTATTTTCTGCCCCAATTGATTCAAAGTGCCGAGACTATGAAAGCGGCCTTTGGAATATTGGAACCGCTTTTAACCAAAGATGGGGATGAAGTTGGGGAGAAAAAGGTTCGGATAGTTTTGGCCACGGTCAAAGGAGATATACACGACATAGGCAAGAATATTGTGGGACTGATGCTTAGGAACTATGGTTTTGAGGTGTATGATTTGGGCAAGGATGTTGATGCCGGGGAAATAATATCAAAGGCAAAGGAAACAAAGGCATCAATAATAGGGCTTTCTGCCCTCATGACGACAACAATGCTTGAGATGAAGGAGGTTGTAAACCTTGCCAAAAAAGAAGGTCTTGATGCAAAAATAATGATCGGCGGAGCAGTGGTTAATGCCGGGTATGCAAAAGAGATAGGTGCCGATGGATATTCTGAGGATGCCTATGCTGCGGTAAAACTTGCAGAAAAACTTTCGCAAATCTAAAAAAATAATTTAATCGGAATAATTTTTTCTTATTGACACAATATATAGTGTATGGTATAATAAGCCACAACGACATGTTGAAGTTGTTGTGGCTTCTATATCAATATTATTTCATTTCAAAAGAAAAATTAATAGGAGATGTCTAAATGATTACAAAAATATCAAAGAGAGACGGAAGGTACGAAAGATACCAGCCTAAAAAAATAACCTGGGCGATTTTTAGTGCTGCTACAGCCTGTGGAGGCAAAGATTTTGCCAAGGCAGAGGAACTTTGCCGCCAGGTGGATAAAATTTTACAGAGGTTGTATTCAGATAGTATACCCGGTGTGGAGGAAATTCAGGATATTGTTGAAAAGGTTTTGATTGAGAACGGTCATGCCAAGACAGCAAAGGCATACATATTATACCGTGAGAAAAGAAAAAGTGCTCGCGACCTGAACGCGTTGGTGGGGGCTACTATTGATTTATTTTCAAACTATCTTGGAGATAGGGATTGGCATATTAAGGAGAATGCCAACACTCAAAAAAGCATTAACGGTCTTAACAATTACGTCAGGGAGACCTTTACCAAAAAATACTGGCTCCATGAAATTTACCCCATAGAGGTCAGGGAGGCCCATGAAAACGGGGACTGCCATATACATGACCTTGGCTTTTTTGGTCCGTACTGTGCCGGGTGGGATTTGCGGCAACTACTTTTAGAAGGATTTGGCGGTGTTGAAGGAAAGCTTGAAAGCAAACCTGCAAAACATCTGCGGTCTTTTTTGGGACAAGTTGTAAATTCCACGTTTACAACACAGGGGGAGACGGCCGGTGCACAGGCATGGTCCAGTTTTGATACCTATTGTGCACCGTTCATACGTCATGACAACATGACATACGAACGAGTACGCCAATGCCTTCAGGAGTTTATTTTTAACATAAATGTTCCAACGAGGGTAGGATTTCAATGTCCCTTTTCTAATCTCACCTTTGATATAAAAGTACCCAACACCTTAAAGGACGAGCCGGTTATAATCGGCGGAAAGTACACCGAACATACCTATGGTGAGTTTCAGAAGGAAATGGATATGTTCAATAAGGCATTTTGTGACGTCATGCTTGAGGGCGATGCAAAGGGAAGGGTGTTTACATTCCCCATACCTACAATAAACATAACGAAGGATTTTGATTGGGACAATCCTGTGGTGGACGAGTTTATGAAAATAACCTGCAAATATGGCATTCCTTATTTCGCAAACTACATAAATTCCGATCTTTCTCCTGAGGATGCCGTATCAATGTGCTGCCGCCTGAGG
>JAAYTO010000035.1 GCA_012523755.1 Clostridium sp.
GGGCATAAATCCCACTGCCGTAATGACATCCTTATCCTTTCTGACTTCACAAACCGTATATCCGTTAACCTCATTTGAGAATATTATCTCCTCTATCGTACCTTCAATTGTGATCAATACATCCACCTGATTCTTTATATAATTCAACTGTTATATATAAAGTATATATTATAATTGTGTTTTAGAAAAGAACAGGCTCTTAAACTTGCATCACAATATTTCTTCCATATTTTCCCTCGCCCAAATAATAACACCCGGATTATGTATTGCTTGCTCTTATCTGTTCTTTTTGTTTTTTAAATATGTATTTTATTATGGCATCTCTATCCGACTCGCAAATCTCTGCAAATTCCAGTGCCAGCTTATATTTAAATCCCTTCGGATTTGCCGTTTCGCTTTTTTGTGTAACTTTGCATACTCCACTGATTATTTTTTTAGAACTAATCCATATATAAACCTCAACCGATTTATCCGGTTCGATTTCTTCGTTTACCGATAAACTTAAACCCTTCGCACTAATACTTTCTACTTTTGCCGGCTTAAATTCTTTTTCATCTGCCGAATCAATCGGACTGTATTCCGCTTTGAAATTGCAATCGATTCTTACTGAAGAAGTGTTTATTATTTCGTTTGGTTTTGGACTGTTTATTCTGACTTGATGTAAAATTTCGTTCTCACTTTTAGATTTTGAAACTATCGCACCAATAATGAAGTTAACCCTTTCATGTGCTGTTTTAAAAATAATTTTCACCTTTGTATCTACCGGCAATGGAATCGTATATTTATCAAATGCCGGTGCCACTATGCCTATATTATCTGCATCAAGCACCTCAACAATTTTAGTTATATATGAAGGTCCTATTTTCTCGCCTTCCTCATTTATTACTTCCAACCCCACTTCCTCATTTATGTATTCCTCCAAATTTTTCATATCGTTAAATCACTTCCTTACATTAAGTTTTGTTATTTCCCGGTAATCACTTTAAAACCAGCTTATTTTTAACTACTCTTGCATTTATACCCGTTTGGTAACTGTCGAATTTATATGTATGTCTTCCAATCCTGATTGTCGTATCGGGATATACAGACTTCATACGGATAAAACCTTTATCCGAAACTTCAAGAAAAATTTTTGTACCTATTTCTGTTCCAACCCTATTAGCTTCTATGCCCTTCTCAGCCTTAATTTCTCCCAGCCTTAAATTTCCCGATATCATAACCTTCCCGCCAGCCTCTATTTTGGTGTTGAAACAGGTTTTGCCCGATATGACAACATTACCGATAGCTTTTATTTCCGAATTCATTGCACCATTTAAAAGAATATTACCGCTTACCCTCTTCTTTTCATCTATATGAAATGTGGTTTTAAGATACTCAGCCATTTCATAAATGTACTCTAAATTATAAATTTCACTGTAATTTCCTAAAAAGGGCTTGCATTTTTCTATCAACGTGTATAGCATACTGTCATCTATATCATAATTATCTTTCTTAAATTTATGTATTACATCATATATGGTAGTGGGCAGAGCTCTGTTTTTTGTATTAAGCATATATCGTACGATTTCCGGCATACCCTTAATTCCTTGTGAATTAAGTTCACTAACCGATTCTTTTTTAATGTTATCAATAAGATTTTCTATTTCGGCAATAATCCTGTGTATTTCAGTATTAACCGCCTTCGATGCTATGGTATCATCTCCGGAAACCAATTGGCTGGTAACAACATTTCCCTTAACAACTATATCATTTCCTGAATACAAAGATGAAAAATTTACATCTCCAAATATAAATATGTTGTTATTTGCAATTACCTTCATCCCCTCATATACACTGCCCGTTATTTCCACATCTCCCTTAAATTTCACATTTCCTGTCTTCAAACTGACTTCTACTAATTGCAATTTTTCAGATATCTCATAAGTTATTACATTGCCTTTTTCCTTCTTTACAGGAGTACCAAATTTTCTGGCTCTTATCATACCGCTTTCTTCATCAAATTGTATGTCTCTGCTTGCTTCTATAATTATCTTCCGAGCTTCTTTCGGCTTTATAGTTTCACCTAACACTGATATTCCTTCCTCACCGGGATTCCCCCTGATTAAACGGGCAATTTTCTCTCCGGGTTTGACCGATTTATATTTGATAAGCTCTTTATGATCAATATTTTCATACTCATTAATGGCTTGTTCTTCAATATCTTCTAAAAAGCACTCCATATTATCATCTGTGGCATCTATCGGTGGTTTCCCTTCTGCTATGAGATACCTGCCTTTTTTATTTTCTTTATATGCCTTCCTGATTATATCTTCCTTCAACCCATAGACCACACCTTGCTGCCTTATTATGTCAATAAGTTGTTCTACCGAATAACCATCTTGAAAATCCTCTTCTTCCATCAACGATATATCAAGTTTGTTTACCGGATAGGAGTCCTTTAAAACCCTTTTTATTTTACGCGGTGGTTTAAAAGACATGTAAGCCTTCAATTTGTCCTCAGATATCTTGACATCTGCTTCCACTTCCGCCTCTTCATCGGTAGTCTTTATCTCTATATTGTCCTTTTCGGAAACCATAACAAGATGATTTGTTTCAATACCGTTTACAATCAGTTTGATGCCTTCACACGGGTTGAGCAAGGGCTGCATACCTTTTCCCACTGAATCTTTTACAAATACCTTCCCATCAATTATCCATGCATAGCCATCTTCGTTTTTTTCTGTAATTTCAACTGCACTATTGCCAAACATAAGTATCACCTCGTTAATTATTGATTCATTTTAGCGTTTGTTGCTGTATTGTTTTTCCTTATCTTTTTTGTTAATTTTGTTATTCTAATAATATATCGAACCTTTATTAATTTTATTTAGTATATTTATACTTTGTTTTTGGTTGTATGTATTGTATAAAATAATGAACGGCTTCGTCAATTAATAGATTTTTATATCTATGTATTTTTACCTGCATGTTCTATAACTGTGCCCTTATCATCGGCTTCTTCAAAGGGTTTGAATAAAAACTCCTTTTCACTTCTTTTCAGTACCTCAAGGCACTCATAATCCCTTTCCAGCCTTTTTAAAATATCCATCGTATCATCCTTAGAATCCATATCCAGCACAATGAGCTTGCCTCCCGGCATAAGCTTTCTTATAAAATCCCTGGGCAGAACATTTCTCAATACGCCTTCGATGACCTCCCCTTGATTTTTGACTATAAGCACAAGCTTTACCATGGAGTTTTTATAGCCCTTATTTTGCCTTGCAGATAGCAATGATTCGTGTACCAGTGTTATCAAGCCATAGGCTGCAAGAACACATACCAATACTTCCAAAATAATTTGAAGCATAAAAAAAACACCCCCAACTATAGTCTATGAAATAGGCTAATAAACTGTTACAGGTGTCTTTTTTCAAATATTAAACTTGCAGAGCATAATTAAAGAAAAATACTCTAAAAAACTTAAGTTTCACAGCATTTTATTGCATTTCTGCAACTTTTTTCTTTATGTCCTCTACTCTATCGGTTCTCTCCCATGGAAGATTCAGATCATCTCTTCCAAAATGCCCATAGGCTGCGGTTTGCTTGTAGATAGGTCTTCTTAAATCGAGGGTTTTGATTATTGCCGCAGGCCTTAAATCAAAAAGCTCTGTCACAAGGCTCTCAATCCTGTCCTCAGAAATAGTGCCCGTTCCAAAGGTATCAACCCTGACAGACACAGGTTTTGCAACACCTATTGCATAAGCCAGCTGCACCTCACATTTTTTTGCAAGCCCTGCTGCAACAATATTCTTTGCAACATAGCGGGCAGCATACGCAGCAGAACGGTCAACCTTTGTCGGATCCTTTCCGGAAAAAGCTCCACCGCCATGCCTTGCATATCCGCCGTATGTATCCACTATTATCTTCCTACCGGTGAGTCCAGCGTCTCCCTGTGGTCCGCCAACAACAAACCTTCCTGTAGGATTTATGAAGAATTTTGTCTCGTCATCAATAAGATTTTCAGGTATAACCGGTTTTATAACATGCTCCATAATATCCTGCTCAATGGTTTCATGGTTTACATCAGAACCATGCTGGGTGGAAACAACCACCGCGTCAATCCTTATCGGCGTATCCCCATCATACTCAACAGTAACTTGGGACTTCCCATCGGGGCGAAGGTAATCTATCGTTCCCTTTTTTCTTACATCGGTTAACCTTTTCACCAGCTTATGGGCCAACGAAATAGGCATTGGCATCAACTCCGGGGTCTCATCACATGCAAAGCCGAACATCATTCCCTGATCCCCAGCCCCAATAGCCTCAATCTGGGCATCCGTCATCTCACCGGTCTTGGCTTCAAGAGCTTTGTCCACACCCATTGCTATATCGGGGGACTGTTCATCGATGGAAGTCAAAACCGCACAGGTGTCACAATCAAAGCCATACTTCGCCCTGTCATATCCTATTTCTCTAATAGTATTTCTTACAACCTTGGGTATATCAACATAACACCTTGTCGTTATCTCACCAGCTACCAATACAAGCCCTGTAGTAACAGAGGTTTCACAAGCTACTCTCGCCATGGGATCCTCTGAGTAAATTGCATCCAAAATAGCATCAGATATCTGATCACAGATTTTATCGGGATGTCCTTCGGTAACAGATTCTGACGTAAATAATTTCCTTGCCATTATCGTTTCCCTCCTTAAATTAATTTTATCAGCAAACCTAATTAACCTTATAACACCTCAGTGCAAAAAAATTTTTCTTACTTTCGCGGTGTCTCAGCGAAGCTAACGATATGCTCGCCTCCTGAAAGGTTAATAGGTACCTTCCAACAAAAGCTCACGGGCATCGAGCCCCTTCGCTTTTTGGTCATTTCACTTCGTGAAATCCCACTAATAAAAAATCCTCTTTTGCAACAAAGAGGACCTCATTAATCCTCATCTTTCAGGTCTTTTACCTGTAGGAATTGGCACCGATACAATTAAGCCGGTTGCCGGGTTTCATAGGGCCCATTCCCTCCACCTCTCTTGATAAGGTTTTTGCTGTATTATATTGTCATGTTATAATGTATCATATGCATAAAATTTAGTCAATAAATAAAATCACGCATTTGCATATAATTCTTCAAACTCGTGCCCCTCAATCTTTTCTTTCTCAATCAACACATTTGCTACGGTATGGAGCTTATTTATATTCTCGGTCAATATGTTTTTAATCTTCTGATAGCAAGAATCTATTATATTCTTAACCTCGCGGTCTATTTCCGCAGCTATTTCTTCACTGTAATTTCTGGCTTGGGCAAAATCCCTTCCGATAAACACCTCATCATTCTCATTGCCAAATATGAGGTTGCTGAGCTTATCGCTCATACCGTACTTGGTAATCATGCTTCTTGCTATGCCATTAGCCTGCTTCAAGTCAGAGTATGCACCAGTGCTGATTTCGCCCAAAACAATTTCTTCCGCGGCTCTTCCTCCAAGAGAAACAATGATTCTCTCAAGAAGATGGGACTTGGTATGATAGTTTTTATCCTCCTCCGGTTTATGGGCAGTAAAACCTCCAGCCATACCCGAAGGTATGATGGATATCCTATCTATCTTATCAGTGGTGGATACAGCTTTCACAGCAATAGCGTGACCGGCTTCATGATATGCCGTAAGCCTTTTCTCTTTCTCGCTCATAACCCTGCTCTTCTTCTCCGGACCCATAACAACCTTGAACACTGCTTCCTTTATTTCCGACATTGTTATTACTGTCTTATTATTCCTTGCAGCAAGCAGAGCTGCTTCGTTAAGAAGGTTTTCAAGGTCTGCTCCGGTAAATCCGGGGGTACTCTTTGCCAGCTCATCCAGCCTTACATCTTCTGCTAAGGGCTTGCCCTTCGCATGAACCTTCAATATTTCTTCCCTTCCTTTTATGTCCGGCAAACCAACAACAACCCTTCTGTCGAATCTTCCGGGTCTTAAAAGAGCCGGGTCAAGAATATCCGGTCTGTTGGTTGCGGCAAGGATTATTACTCCCTCGTTGACGCCGAAACCGTCCATTTCCACCAGCAACTGATTAAGGGTTTGCTCCCGTTCGTCATGACCTCCTCCAAGACCTGCTCCTCTGTGCCTTCCCACCGCATCAATCTCGTCAATAAAGATAATACAAGGTGCATTCTTTTTGGCCTGGTCAAAAAGGTCTCTAACCCTCGAAGCACCGACTCCGACAAACATCTCTACAAAGTCGGAACCACTTATGCTGAAAAACGGAACACCGGCTTCTCCCGATACCGCCTTTGCCAGCAAGGTTTTACCCGTACCGGGTGGTCCCACCAAAAGTACACCTTTCGGTATCCTCGCACCTAATTCCAAGAATTTCTTGGAGTGTTTTAAAAACTCAACAATCTCTTTTAATTCCTCTTTTTCCTCATCAGCCCCGGCAACATCGTTAAAAGTAACTTTCCTCTTATCATCGATGGTCATTTTTGCCCTGCTTTTTCCAAAGGACATTACCCTGTTTCCGCCGCCTCCCTGGGACTGCTGCAGGAAAAATACCCAAAACAGCACAAATATCAATATGACTGCCAGCGTGGGAATGATTGAAAGCCACCACGGCGGTGATGGAGGCGGTAGAGAATCCACTACCAAACTTTCCTGTACAATAAATTCTTTAATCTCATTCATGAAAGTTGGAATGTCCGGTATATAAACATACTGCTCCTTCTGTTGTTTGTTTTTATACTTTACCGTGGCTTTATCTCCCTCAAGTACAACTTCCTGAACCTTTCCTTCATGTATATCCATTACAAGTTCGGAATACTTTGCTTTTTTCGGATCCGGACCGATTTGAATTACCACTAAAAAAGCTAATAGCATAACAAACAATACTATATAGAAGCTTATATTTCTAAAATATTTCAAATAGCTTCCCTCCTTAAATAATACACTGAAATCTATTTTTGTTTCGATTTTTTCTTAAATTATTTATTACATTAATTATTTATTACATTATATTAACATAACGATATTTAAAACACAAGAAACCTTTAATAATTAAAAAGTTAATAAATTGTTAACTTTCATCATCATCTTGGTAAACCCATGGTTTCAATACGCATACATCGGCAAGGTTTCTGTATTTGCCGCCATAATCTAGACCATACCCCACCACAAACTTATCCGGTATGGTTATTCCCCGGTATTCAATTTCTATTTCAACCTTTCTTCTCGACGGCTTATCCAGTGCAGTACATATTTTTACGTCTTTAGGTCCCCGGGCTTTGAACAAATTCTTCAAATAATGAAGGGTAAGCCCTGTATCCACCAAATCTTCAACAATCAGTAGATGTTTGCCGGTCACATCAATATCGGTATCCTTAATTATTCTGACAACCCCCGATGATTTTGTGGAATTGCCATAGCTTGACACCGATATGAAGTCTATCTCAATAGGTATGGTTATTTCCCTGATTAAGTCTGAAAAAAATACCACCCCTCCTTTTAACACACCAATGAGGACAAGTTCTTTACCCTCATAATCCGAAGAAATCCTTTTTCCCAATTCCCTTGCATTGTTTTTAAGTTCCTCCTTGCTAATCAGTATTTTCTCAATTTCCCCTGTCATTTCTTCCTCCCAATTTACAACACTTTAATTCATCTTAAATGCCCTTGCCTTACAGCCGTTAAAATTCATTCCCTTGATTCTATCACAACCTGTTATAAAATACACAGGATTAATTATCCATGTTTGTCTCCCTTTTAAAGGATAACTTCAATATGGTTTTAGTATTTTCAGTTACTTTAAATTTATCACTTATTTTATGACCTATTATCCACATAATTTCTTTATCCTTTGAAATAAGCGGTATCTGATCCCTAAAATGTCTCGGAATCTTACTGTCTATAAAAAACTCCTTGAGCTTTTTTGTCCCGATTGATCCCAGTGGTTTGAAAAGATCGCCGTCTCTGCGATATCTTATATTAATACCACTCTTTAGCCTGTCATAATCGAAAAATTGAACCATGCTTTCGCCCTTTGCTCTTATAAAGTCCCTGACATCCTCCGGTGCATCAATAATAACAGCTTCGACAGAGCTGTTTATCTCATCAATATAGGTGGTTCCCGGTATGATAAGCCTTTTGTCAAAATCCTGAACACCGGGCTCTTCTCCATACAAATAAATTTTAAGCATTTCGTAGGATTTTAAAACCCTCAACCCGCCGGGAAGATGCAGCATTGCCCCGGTTCTTCCATTTTCAATAAGATCTGTTATGCTGTCTATATGTACATTTCCGATTCCTCTCAAATTCCCTCTTATTGCTTTTATTAAATTGCGGATAACCCTCCGAACCGCAGCGATATGATACCCTTTAACCAGCTCTAGGTTCAAGGTCGCTTCGTTATCTTTTATTTCTACATTTATATCATTATATACTTTATCAATCTGTTGTTCAATAAAACTGCTGTCTTCCTTCACCAAATTCGCCATTCTGCTTACACTATTTACTATATCGGTCTTGAATAAATTATCAATGTATGGGATTAAATCGAGCCTTATCCTGTTTCTTGTGTATATATTCTCCAAGTTAGAGCTGTCGGTTCTGGGCTTTAAACCATGCTCCCTGCAATAGCTTTCAATCTCTGACCTTTCAATTTCCAGCAGCGGTCTTATTATTCTACCCCTTTTATATTCCATACCCTTAAGCCCGTCCAACCCGGTACCCCTTATAATATTCATCAACACTGTTTCTGCCTGGTCATTCTTGTTATGAGCAACAGCAACCTTATTTGCTCCGCGGAGATCCGCCACAGAATCAAAGAACCTGTATCTTTCTATCCGGCCTGCCTCTTCTAACGACAATCCCCGTTCCCCTGCCAGCTTTTTTATGTCTATATGCACCGACTCTAACACTATATTTAATTCTCTGCAGACATCTTTAACAAAGGATTCGTCCCCTAAGGACTCCTCCCCCCTTATCATATGGTTGACATGGGCGACAAAAAGCCTCAGTCCCATTTTTTCTTTCAGTGAAGATAGTATATGCAAAAGGCAAAGGGAATCTGCTCCTCCGGACACACCTATAACTATGCCGTCTCCATTATTAATAAGATTATATTTTTCAATTGCTTCTAAAACCTTGCTAATCATATACCCGTACCAATACTTTTATTTGATATTTCAAGCCACTGCTTTTTAGTCTCTGAATTTTTCAAGATTCGCAAACTTGGTATACTGCCCCAACCAAGCAAGCTCGACAGTTCCCGTAGAACCGTTTCTATGCTTTGCAATTATTGCCTCGGCAATGTTCTTTTTTTCAGTATCGGGATTGTAGTAGTCATCCCGGTAAAGGAACATTACAATATCCGCGTCCTGCTCTATTGCTCCCGATTCTCTCAGGTCACTGAGTATGGGTCTGTGGTCAGCCCTTTGCTCTGGGGCACGGCTAAGCTGTGACAACGTCAGTACAGGAACATTTATTTCCTTTGCAAGTATCTTAAGAGACCTTGATATCTCCGAAATTTCCTGCTGACGGCTATCATTCCCTCTAGACCTCCCCTGCATAAGCTGAAGATAGTCTATCACAACCAAACCCAAATTTTTTTCAATTTTGAGTCTCCTGCATTTTGCCCTTATTTCCATGGCTGTGACCCCGGGAGTGTCGTCAATATAAATGGGTGCCTCCGAAAGGGGACCCAGTGCCCGGGCAACCTTCTGCCAATCACTGTCCTCAAGCTTTCCGGTTCTTATTTTCTGACTATCCACCATGGCTTCAGAACAGAGCATCCTGTTTACAAGCTGATCCTTTGACATCTCCAAACTGAATATGGCTACAGGCACCTTTCCGTGAATGGCGGCATACTGTGCTATGTTAAGCACAAAAGAAGTCTTGCCCATGGCAGGCCTTGCCGCTATCAAAATCAAATCGGAGTTTTGAAGTCCCGATGTCTTATAGTCAAGATCGGTAAAACCGGTAGCTATCCCTGTAACAAAGCCCTTGTTGTTATAAAGTTCTTCCAACCGGTTAAAAGTATCTATCAAAACCTCCTTAATGGGAGAAAAGCCCTGAGCATTCCTCTTTTGCAACACGTCAAAAATGTTTTTTTCAGCCTTGTCCAAAACATAGGAAACCTCTTCAGAGGCCTCGTAGCTCATATTCACTATCTCGGAAGAAACCCTTATGAGCCTTCTTAATATGGATTTCTCCTCCACAATTTTGGCATAATGCTTTGCATTGGCTGTTGTAGGAACCGCATTGGCCAGATTTGTAAGATACTCCAGACCTCCTATGCCATCAAGGCTTCCCCTTGCCTTCAACTGTTCCGATACAGTAATAAGGTCAATAGGTTCTGCCCTTTCGTAAAGGTCCATTATTGCCTCAAATATCTCTTTATGGTCATCCCTGTAAAAATCTTGACTGGAAATTATCTCAGCTACATTTGACAATGCCTCTTTATCAAGGAGCATAGCCCCTAAAACCGATTGTTCGGCCTCAATGTTTTGGGGGGGTATCCTTCCTAAAGTACCCAAATCCATATTCTATCACTCGCCCTGCTCTATTTTTACAGTCAGCTTTGTACTTACCCCAGCATAAAGCTTAACTTCCGCTTCATAGGTTCCTAATGCCTTAATAGAATCTGAAAGAGCAATTTTTTTCTTGTCTATGTCAAATTTATGGTTCTTTTTCAGGTAATCTGCTATGTCCTTGCCTGTTATTGAGCCAAAAAGCTTTCCGTTTTCTCCAGCCTTCACCTTAATTACAACCTCAATCTTTTGAAGTTTTCCTGCAAGTTCCTTTGCCTGTGCCAGTTCACGATCCTTTTTTGTTTTTTCGGCCTCTTTTTTGGTTTTCATAATGTTCATATTCACAGAAGTAGCCTCTACAGCCAGTCCCCTTGGAATCAAATAATTTCTGGCATATCCATCACTCACATTTACAAGGCTTTCCTTGCTGCCTAGACCTTTAACATCCTCTTTTAAAATGACCTTCATATGTATCTCTCCTTAATTCATATTAAATCCACATTGCTAAATTATGTTACAAATGTCGGGTGCATATCATTACATCACCCTGGCAAATCTTACAAGTGAAGGAAAAGGCGGAAGAAACTTTGTGAAGCAAAACTCAAGTTTCTGGAACATTTTTCTCCACTTTTTTTATACACCTCTAAATGTCATGCACTTCATATTTATATAATAACAAAATTCTATCCGTTTTGCTTGTTGATTTCATCAAAATATTCATCCACTGCCGTTAAAAGACTTTTTCTGGCTTCCTCTATCGTTACACCCTGAAGCTGTGCTCCTGCAACAGTCATATGTCCTCCTCCGCCAAGTTTTTCCAAAACCACCTGGACATTTACATCACCTAAGGATCTGCCGCTTATGGCTATGCCGTTATTAATATAACTCAATACAAAAGCTGTGTTCAGCCCGACAAGATTGATAAGCTGATCTGCAGCCTGTGCAGCCACCAAAGTTGCATTTTTCATGTTTGGAGGACAAACAGATATAGCTATGTTATCCCTTATAACCTCTGCATCCTTTACAATTCTTGATATACTTATATACGTATCGATATCATTCTGGAACAATTGCTTTACTTGGACAGTGTCCACGCCCTGCCTTCTTAAAAAGGCTGCGGCTTCAAAGGTACGAACCCCAGTCTTAAAGGTAAAGTTTTTGGTATCTATTACAATTCCCGCATACAAGCTTTCAGCTTCAATAGGCTTGAGCTTTATTTTATCTTCCACATACTGAAGTATCTCCGTTACCAGCTCGCAGGTGGATGATGCATACGTTTCCTGATAAGTAAGAACCGCTTCCTGCAGATAATCCGCACCCCTTCTATGATGGTCTATAACAACTATCTGATCAGTGTACCTCAAAAGATCCGGTGCCTCAGTAAAGCTTGGCCGGTGGGTATCCACAATAACCAAAAGCGTCTTTTTGGTTATTCTGTCAATTGCCTCACTGCTTGCTATAAAAAGACTTTCATATTCACCGCTTTCTTCTATCCTCGATACCAAGCCATCAATAGTAGGATTTGAGCTGTTAAGAACAATAAAGGCCTCCTTGTTTCTGTTCTTGGCAATTCTGTAAATCCCAAGGGCGGATCCGAGACAATCAATGTCACAGTTATAATGTCCCATTATTAATAAATCCGATGCCTGTTCAATAAGCTCCCTCAATGCATAGGCAATAACCCTTGCCTTAACTCTTGTCCTCTTTTCTAATTCCCGGGTCTTTCCGCCAAAAAACTTTATGTCCTCGCCATTCTTTAAAACCACCTGATCGCCGCCTCTTCCTAAAGCAATGTCCAAAGAAGCATTTGCAAACCGGAATTTTTCCTGAAGGGAATATATTCCCACACCAACCCCCATGCTCAGGGTCACAGGAATTGTATTTCCCATGTTTATTTCCTTAACAGAGTCAAGGATATCAAACTTTTTCTCTTCAAAGTCCTTAAGGTACTTGTGATCGAATATAAACAAGTATTTGTCCCGTTCAAATTTCTTAATTATTCCGTTGGTATACCCCATCCACCGAGTTAATTTTGAATCTATTTCCGCAAGGATCTGGGCACCTTGTGTATCCTCTATGCTCTGCATCAAATCGTCATAATTGTCTATCATAATAATTCCTACTGTTGTTTTTTCATCGTCATATCTTTTCCTGATCTCCACAAGCTCGGTATTGTCAATCAGGTACATCATTATAATAAATCCATCCTCATTTATCTTATTGTCCACCTTGGCAAAGTTCCCGAGAACACAGTAGTTTCTGCTGTTTATTGATATGTCCTTTGTAAAGTTCATTGCCTTTTCATCGGACAGACTTTCAGGATCCAGTCCCTTTATAAAAGAGTGTATTGTCTTTTCCAAAAGTTCTTCCCCGTCAAACACCTTTTTAAAGGATGAATTATACCAGATTATTGTTCCATCCAGTTCAATAACCACCAACGGCATAGGAAAATTAAGCAGCGTGTCCTTTGAAGCCGTATCAATATTAAAATTCAAATTTTCAATATATTTGGTCATCTCCCGATTCCTTATATGATTCGATCTAAAGTTATAATATAAAAGACACAAAAACAGTATGAAACCGGGTAGTGCCGCCACAAGTTTAAGGGCGGCAACCAATATTAAAAGAATAAATATAACCAACAGATAAAAACTTGCCTTTGGCAAGAATATTCTGGAAATCTTTTTTCTTTTCATCACACTTCTCCCATTTTTCGCCCTTCAAAAAAACCCTACGAAGAACTTCCAGTGGCGGTTTCTGCCACCACATTTCTTTCATGTCTGTGAATTATTAAGCCCTGCTTTCAATCCTTGAGGACTTCAAATGCCTAGCCAATTCGGTTAAATCCCCATAATACTTTTCCACATCATGCTCTTCTATTATACCAAGCCTAATCTTGTTGTGCATCTTTAATTCAATGGAATTATAGCTAATTCCCAAACGTCTTCCCAACATATACGATATTAAAATTATATTGGAAAGGGTTTCCGAAATCGATTCATGTACTTCTTCCCTAACCCCGTTCACCAACGCCTTAAAAAGATCCGCTATGTCGGTAAGAAGCTCGCTTTTGAGCCATTCTATAATTTTAATATTCCTTGTAATATCAATTTCTCTGTCAAAAAATGCCATATAACCACTCCAGCACAAATATTATTTTACGTTGAACCCAATGGGTATCTCACAATAAGAATCTGAGTTCAATAAACTGTATGAAAAATACATGTGCCATATATTATACCACTAAAATAATAACCGGTGTGGCATTTCCCAACAAATTCAGTCCTCTGATACTCCAAAAAAACCTATTACAACTGTATTTCAAACTCCGGGTAGGATCCCAAAAACTTATAAAAAGATGTCTTCCTTTTAACCATTGTAAGGGCATCCCTGACGTCTTCATCCTCTATATGTCCTTCTATATCAACAAAAAATATATACCGTCCCAGTTTGTTTTTTGCTGGCCTTGACTCTATTCTGGTCATATTTATGTCCCACAGGCTGAATATGTCCAATATCCTGTAAAGGCTGCCCGGTCTGTTTTCCGTAGAAAAAACTATTGAAGTTTTGTTCTTCTCGCTCTTCTGTGCCTCTTTTTTGGAAATTACAATAAACCGGGTAAGATTATTGTTGTTGTCCTGTATGGACTCCCGAAGAATTTCCAACTCATATACGGCGGCGGCCGCCTTTGAGCCGATAGCAGCCATATCTGCCATTCCCCCTGCTACTTCCTTTGCTGCTTCCGCAGTACTGTACAAATACTTTATCATTGCATCGGGAAATGTGGAATCAATGTATTTCCTGCACTGTCCAACCGCCTGCGGATGGGACAGAATATACTTAATATTTTCAATGCGTGTTCCTCTTTTTATTAAAAGGTTTTGGCTTATTGGAATAATAACCTCTGCCTTGATTTTAATATCGAGTTCTGTAGCCAACATATCCAGTGTAACGCTTACAGCCCCCTCTAAAGAATTCTCTATCGGCACCACCGCTTCGTCAATCTCGCCCTTTGAAACTGCCATAATCAAATCTGTCATGGTGCTGTAATCAATGCCTGTGTATTCACTATCCTCCTTTGTATAAACTGTCATTGCCTCTTGGGAAAACGTTCCCTTAGGTCCTAAAAATCCGGTTCTTATCATAAAACACTCCTCACGATATTTCAAGCTTGAAAAACATTATTATACATTATAATAACACCATTCTAAACTTTTTCCAACCGTTACCGGAGGTATATTATTTCATTTTTTTATAATAAAATATATCTTTTCATTAAATAGTATGGTAAATTTATATATTGTAACACCTCGGTTCAAAGAAAATTTTTCTTACTTTCGCGGTGTTGCAGCGAGACCAAAGATATACTCGCCGCCTGAAAGGCAAATCTGTACCCGCCACTTACAGAAGTGTGGGACATTTATTGCCTCGTTATATAACTTAAGAAGAGGTGCAATATATGTGGTACAATCATAAATTTTTTAAATTCGGTTCGGCTATTCTCCTTATTCTTTTAATAATTTTTATGCTGGGACAGATAGATTTTTTTCTTGAGCCTTTCCGTAAGCTGATTGCATCAATTTCCACACCGCTTCTAATATCCACTTTGCTGTATTATGTTTTAAGGCCTCTTGTAAATTTACTTGAAAAAATCAAGATTAGAAGGACGGTTGGGATACTTTTAAGTTTTGCAGCAGTATTGGTCTTATTCGCTGTTTTGAGCACCTATACCAGTACCATCATAGTTGAACAGTTTAATCAGCTTTTAAAAGACCTCCCAACCTTTGATATTACATGGGAAAAAACCTTAAGCTTTTTAAACAGCGATTGGCTTGAGTCTCTGCCTCTTGATAAGTTTCAGGATAAATTAATCGATGTATTGAACTCTGTTCCCGAAAATCTGAAAACTTTATTGCTCGGAATAGTGTCCACAGTTACAAATATAGGTACCTTGATTTTTATGATTCCCTTTATACTTTTCTATTTTCTTAAAGATGACAAATACTTTTTATCCAATGTTGTTTCCCATATCCCCAAAAAGTATCGGGATAGTGCAGACAAAATAATACATGATGTGGACACAACACTTTCCTCCTATATCACAGGACAGATGCTTATTGCACTGTTTGTCGGTATAATGATGTTTGTTGGTTATCTGATAATTGGAATAAAATACTCCCTGCTATTAGGGGTATTTGCCATGATAAGTTCGTTAATTCCATTTTTTGGACCAACTATAGGAATTATCCCGGCATTGCTTTTGAGTCTTGCTACTAATAATTTTTTTATGTTTATCAAGGTAATTATTGTGATGATTGTTGTTCAGCAGATCGACAATAATTTTATTTCTCCTTATATTATGGGGCAGAAGCTTAACGTTCACCCTGTAACGGTTATACTCCTCATTACCGTCGGAGCGTCTCTTTACGGGTTTTTAGGGCTTTTTCTCGTGGTGCCTCTGTATGCTGCAATAAAGGTTTCGGCAAAGCATTTTTGCGAGATATACAGGAAATATAAATTAAAAGAAGCTTCTTCAAAGTAAAATATTTATAAAAAATATGATATTCACGTATCTTGATATATGTTTTTTATAATGCTATTATTTATAATAAGTTTTTTTACGATATAAAAATAGATTCATATTATTAGAGATTTATTACTCTATATATAATTTAATAGCTTAAGCCTGTTTTTTGCAGTATTTGCAGCATAGCTATTATCAACTTGTACTTGGTTTGTGAAGTATTTACAGCAACAGAAACGATTTTAAATATCATAAATAGCTATAGATAGGAAATAAATATACAAGGTGGTGATAAAGTGTCAATAGATGTAATTAAAAGTATAAAGCAGGCTGAAGCTGAGGCCGAAGAGGTTATTAAAAAATCTACAGAGGATTCAAGACAAATCCTTTCTGATGCATCCAATCAATCTAAAAGTCTTCTTGAAGAATCCTTAGAAGCCGCTGAAAAAGAGGCAAAGGTTATCCTTCTTCAGGCAGAAAAGCAGGCAAATGCCGAAATCGAGAAGTACAATAAAGAAGTTTTTTCAGAATGTGAAGCAATAAAGTCAAAGGCTGGAAAAAAGCTGGACAGGGCAGTAGAGATAATCATAGGAAGGGTAGTGAGACCTGATGGCAGTAGTTGAAATGAATAAAATTTCTCTTATAGGCCTTGAAACCGATAAGGAACGCGTCCTTGAAAACCTGATGAAAATTGGGATGGTAGAAGTTAAGGACCTTAGTGAAAATTTGTCCTCAGATGAGTGGAAAGACTTAGCTCAAAATGACGGGGATAATGAATCAATACAAGAGCTGGAAGCTAAAATCGAAAAAATCTCTGCCATCATTGAGTATTTGGAGAGGTATGATACCCAAAAAAAGGGACTATTCTCTTCAAAGCGGGATCTCAGCATCAATGACTACAGCCTTGTTTTGAAAAATCAGGATAAGCTTTTGTCGGTCATCGACGAAATTAAGCAATGCAACCAAGCCATGGCAGACTTAAAATCTGAAAAGAACAAATTTTCAAATTTGATTTTAAGCCTCAAACCATGGGAAGCCTTAGATATTCCTCTTGACCTCGTCGCAACAAGAAATTCTACTGTTTTAACGGGAGTTGTTCCCAAAATGGCGGACGCCGATAAAATAAGGCAGGATTTGGCTAGCGAGGTGCCCGAATGCCATTTTGAAGTTGTAGGTGAGGACAAAGACCAGAGTTATCTTCTTATTATTTACTTAAGTTCAAAAGAAGATGCCGTGACAAAAGTACTAAAGCAATACGGTTTTTCCAAGGTAACCTTCAAGGATCTTAACGGAACAGCCAAACATAACATTAATGAGGCTTCAAAGAAAATAGACAGCATCGAAAAGGAGATTGAGGGTATTGAGAAAAAAATTGCTTCCTTTTCAAGCTATAAGTCCGATCTTGAGGTTCTTTATGATCATATGTCCATTGAAAGGGACAGAAAAAAGGTTCTTAGTAACCTAGTTAAAACCGATAAAATATTCTTACTGGAAGGATGGCTTCCTGCAAAAATGTCGGAGCAGGTTAAGGGCTATTTAGAAAAAAGCTGTGACTGCTTTGTCAATATTATAGAGCCTTCCGAAGACGAAGAATTCCCGGTTCTTTTGGCCAATAATGATATTGCCAAATCCGTGGAATCCATAACCAGTATGTATAGCGTACCCAATTCCAGAGAAATCGACCCGAATACAATAATGGCTCCGTTTTTTATGCTGTTCTTTGGACTTATGCTAAGTGACGGCGGTTACGGTGCTTTATTGGCTATAGCTACCGCCATTATACTAAAGGTGTTTAAGCTTGAGGAAGGCACTAAAAGGTTTATGAAGCTTATGTTTTACTGCGGTATTTCCACAATGTTCTGGGGTTTGCTTTTTGGTGGATGGTTCAGCATTCCCAACATACCATCACTGTGGTTTAATCCTGTAGACGACCCGGAATTGCTTCTTAGTTATTCACTGCTCTTTGGTGTAATCCACATATATGTCGGGTTGGGTGTACGGGCTGCCAACCTCATAAGAGAAAAGAAATACCTAGACGTAGTATTTGATGTACTGTTTTGGTATATCATATTTACAGGTTTTGCTCTCTACTTGCTGCCCTACATTCCAAAAATTGATCCCGACAGGGTAACAGGACTTGTAAACATAGGCAAGTATCTTCTTTTAATTGGTGCGGTACTTTTAGTACTCACTCAAGGACGCAGTAAGAAAAACATTTTTGCAAAGCTTGTTAACGGAATTTCCAGCCTTTATGACTTGGTGGGTTTTTTAAGTGATGTATTGTCTTACTCAAGACTTTTGGCCATGGGTCTTGCAACTTCTGTTATTGGTTCCATCGTCAATCAGATGGCCGCCATGCTTGGGTTTAACAATATATTTAAAATAATCCTAGTCGCACTGGTTTTGCTGGTGGGGCATGCTATAAACTTTGCAATCAATGCCCTCGGGGCCTATGTCCATTCCAGCAGGCTTCAGTATATCGAGTTTTTTGGCAAGTTCTATAAGGGTGGAGGTACATCCTTTGAACCCTTTAAAGCAAATACAAAGTATATTAATCTAAAACAATAGGAGGTAAATAATTATGGGTGATTTTATTCAAAACTACGGTGGAGATCTTTTAGCAATTTTAGGAGCAACAATAGCATTTGTTCTTGCAGGTATAGGATCTACAAAGGGTGTTTATATGGCCGGTGAGGCTGGAGCAGGAGTTCTAACGGAAGAACCGGGAAGATTCGGAGCCGTAATGGTACTTCAGGCTCTTCCCAGTACTCAGGCAATCTATGGTTTCGTTATTGCCTTCTTAACCCTTCAAAAAGTAACCGGAACTCCTTTGCCTGTTGTGGACGGTCTTTCCCTTTTTATTGCCAGTCTTCCTGTCGGCATCATTGGCTTGGTTTCAGGGGTGCTTCAAGGAAAAGTTGCAACCGCCGGCATTCACATGGTAGCCAAAAGAGCTGACGGTATGGTTAGAGGAATTATACTGGCTCTTATGGTTGAAATGTTTGCAATCATAGGATTTATTATTTCTATATTGATGCTGGGTAAGGTTTAATAGCTCATTTTGTTATTGAAGTAAAAACCTCCCACTGCAACAGTTGGTAGGTTTTGATATTATATAAAAGGGAGTGTTCTCCTATGACGGGTGTAGAAAAAATAAAGGAAAGAATACTTGAAGAAGCCCGCAGCCAAGCAGAAACAAATATTGAGCGGGCTAAGGAGCAGGCTGATGCCATAATTGAAACGGCACAAAAGGATGCTGATTCAAGAAAGAATAAAATCCTTGAAAAAGCAAGGCAGGATGCCGTTGAGCTTAAAAAAAGGCTCCGGTCTGTGGCTGAACTTGAAGCCAGAAAAAAGAAGCTTCAGGCAAAACAGGAAGTAATCGAAGAGGCCTTTAATGCAGCCATCGAAAAATTAAGTGCCTTGTCGGATGAAGAATACAAAAAAATAATTACCCAAATGATAATAAGCTCTGTTGAAACCGGGACTGAGGAAATTATACTATCCCCAAAAGACAAGAAAAAACTTTCCCCGGATTTTATTCAAAAAATCAATAAAGAGCTGGCTTCAAAAAAAATCAAGGGCAATTTGACCCTTTCAAAAGAAACTCGGGACATTAAGGGTGGATTTATTCTAAAATCCGGCGATATTGAGACAAACAACTCCTTTGAGGCATTAATAAGGATGAAAAGAGAAGAAATTGAACCCGATGTGGTAAAAGCTCTGTTTTAAAAACCATTTATTATCAGCCAAAAAAAGGAGGAATGGAATTTGTCAAGGCGAAAAAAAATCAATGAATTGGATTATAACTATGCCGTTGCAAGAATACGGGCAATCGAAAAAGGGCTTTTGGATAATTCTAAGTTTGACAGAATGGTCGAAGCAAAGACATCGGATGAAGCATTGAAGGTTCTTCTTGAAGCAGGTTATGGACATGCAGGCACGGAAATTAAAAGCGTATTTGAGTATGAAAAGCTTTTAAAAGATGAAAACAAAAAAGTGTATGAACTTTTAAATGAGCTGGTTCCTGGAGAAGAAATAATAAATATTTTTTTGCTGGCCAATGATTATCATAATGTAAAAGCTATCCTAAAGGCTGAGTTTTCCGGACAGAATGAAACCTCTATCTTGATCGAACCGGGTTCCATTCCACTAAATAAACTTAAGCTTATGATAAAGGACAGGAACATGAAAGAAATGCCTGATGTTATGAAAAGTGCCATTGAGGAATGCATAGACACCTATAGCAGAACCCTTGACCCTCAGATGATAGACCTCATTTTAGACAAAGCCTGTTATCGTCATATGCAAAACATATCCGGCTCTTTGGACAGCAAATTTTTAAATGAGCTGATTTTGGCCTTTGTAGATCTTACTAATATAAAGATTTTCCTAAGGGTACGAAACCTTAAGAAAACATGGGATTTCCTTCAAAAGGTTCTTGTCCCGGGGGGCACTATTGATACCAAGGTGTTCTTTGAGAATTTTGATGCTCCCCTTGAAAGCTTTGTCCAGGCCGTAAAGCATTCCCGATATGGTTCATTGCTGGAGAAAAGTATGGAAAGCATAAACCGTACCGGAAACCTTACGGAGTTTGAAAAGCTGTCGGATAACTTTATAACCTCCTTTGTTAAAAAAGCGAGGTACATCACTTTTGGCATTGAGCCTTTGATAGGATACCTCATGGCAAAAGAAACCGAGATTAAAAACGCCAGAATTATCATGGTAGGTAAAATTAATAATATTTCTAATGATATCATTAGAGAAAGGCTGCGGGAAGCTTATGTATAAAGTAGGAGTAATTGGTGATAAAGACAGTATTTTAGGTTTTAAAGCCATCGGTATGTCGGTATTCCCCGTTACAACTTCTGACGAGGCCATAGAAGTATTGGGTAAAATAGCCCGGGAGGAATATGCGGTGATATATATCACAGAGCAGTTTGCAAAGAACATGGTCTCTGCAATAGACCAGTACAGAGATGACAGATTCCCCGCAATTATCCCCATTCCCGGCAACCAAGGTTCTTTAGGCATTGGTATGATGGGGTTAAAAAAGAGTGTGGAGCGTGCCGTGGGAGCAGACATACTTTTCAGGGATGAATAGCAATGAAGTTAAAACTTTTTTTAAAGGAAGGGATGAAGCGTGAGCCAGGGAACAATAGTTAAAGTCTCCGGTCCTTTGGTAATTGCCGAAGGTATGCGGGATGCAAACATGTTTGACGTTGTACGAGTTAGCGAACACCGTCTTATCGGCGAAATAATAGAAATGCATGGAGATAAGGCTTCCATCCAGGTATATGAGGAAACGGCAGGTCTAGGTCCCGGAGAACCGGTAGTATCTACCGGTGCACCCCTAAGCGTTGAGCTGGGCCCCGGACTTATCGAGAATATCTTTGACGGTATTCAAAGGCCTCTTGAAAACATGAGGAAAATGGTAGGAAGCAATATTACAAGAGGTATAGATATTACCTCCTTGGATCGAAAAAAGAAGTGGAAATTTGAGCCCACAGTAAAAAAAGGAGCAAAGGTTACTGCCGGCGATATAATTGGTAAGGTTCAGGAAACATCCATAGTAGAACACAGAATAATGGTTCCTTACGGTGTCAGCGGTACTGTCGAGGAAATATCCGGCGGCAGTTTCACTATCGAAGAAACCGTTGCAAAGGTTCGTAATGATAAAAACGAACTGGTAGAAATACAAATGATGCAAAAATGGCCGGTGCGTGTAGGTAGATCCTACAAAGAAAAGCTGCCTCCGGACTCCCCACTTGTTACAGGCCAGAGGGTTGTAGACACTCTTTTCCCCCTTGCCAAGGGCGGAGTTGCTGCGGTACCGGGGCCTTTCGGAAGCGGTAAAACAGTGGTTCAGCATCAGCTTGCAAAATGGGCGGATGCAGAAATAGTTGTATATATCGGCTGTGGAGAGCGGGGAAATGAGATGACCGACGTTTTGAGGGAATTCCCAAATCTTAAAGACCCAAGAACGGGGGAATCCCTTATGAAAAGGACAGTTCTCATTGCAAACACCTCCGATATGCCAGTTGCAGCAAGGGAAGCTTCCATATATACGGGTATGACCATAGCAGAATACTTTAGGGATATGGGTTACAGTGTAGCCTTGATGGCAGACTCCACCTCCCGTTGGGCCGAAGCCTTAAGGGAAATGTCCGGACGTCTGGAGGAAATGCCCGGTGAAGAGGGTTATCCTGCCTACTTGGGTTCAAGACTTGCCCAGTTTTACGAACGGGCAGGGAGGGTCATATGTCTTGGAAGCGACGGCAGAGAAGGTGCCCTGACGGCAATCGGTGCCGTATCACCACCCGGTGGTGACATGTCCGAGCCGGTTACCCAGGCAACACTGAGAATTGTCAAGGTGTTCTGGGGTCTGGATGCCAGCCTTGCCTACCGCCGTCATTTCCCGGCAATAAACTGGCTATTAAGCTATTCTTTGTATCTTGACAGGCTAGACAAATGGATTAATGAGAATGTGGCAAGGGATTGGAACTCTCTTCGAACCGATACAATGAAAATCCTTCAGGAAGAATCGGAACTGGAGGAAATTGTTCGCCTTGTCGGTGTCGATGCCCTTTCCCCTAGCGATCGACTGACGCTGGAGTCAGCCAAATCCATCCGGGAAGATTATCTTCACCAAAACGCGTTCCACGAGGTAGACACCTATACATCATTGAACAAGCAGTACAGAATGTTAAAGCTTATATTGGAATTCTATTATAAGGGCAAAAAGGCCATAGAAGCAGGAGTAAGCATCAAAGACCTGTTTGAGCTTCCCGTAAGGGAAAGAATAGGAAGAGCAAAATACACTCCTGAAGATCAGGTCGAAAGCTCCTTTAATGAAATTGAAAATGAGCTTAATAACCAAATAGAAGCCCTCATCTCAAAGGAGGTGCACTAAAATGTTAAAGGAATATAAAACCATAACCGAGGTTGCCGGACCTTTGATGCTTGTAAAAAAGGTTGAAGGAGTAAAATTTAATGAACTCGGTGAAATAGAGCTTGCATCCGGCGAAATCCGAAGATGCAGAGTACTTGAAATTGACGGGCAAAATGCACTGGTACAGCTGTTTGAAAGCTCGGCCGGTATAAATGTTGCCGAAAGCAAGGTAAGGTTTTTAGGAAGGGGTATTGAGCTTCCCGTATCCATGGATATGCTGGGAAGGGTTTTCAGCGGTATGGGTCAGCCTCTGGACGGCGGCCCGGAAGTTATACCCGAAACAAGGCTTGATATAAACGGTATCCCCATAAACCCTGCAGCCAGAGACTACCCTTCAGAGTTTATACAGACCGGGGTTTCTGCAATTGATGGGCTGAACACCTTGGTTCGGGGACAGAAGCTCCCCATATTCTCCGGCTCCGGTCTTCCCCACGCCCAGCTTGCAGCTCAAATTGCAAGGCAGGCAAAGGTTTTGGGTACCGACAGCAAGTTTGCCGTTGTGTTTGCAGCAGTGGGTATAACCTTTGAAGAGGCCGACTTCTTTATAAGCGACTTTAAGAGAACCGGTGCCATAGACCGTACCGTGTTGTTTATAAATCTGGCCAACGTCCCGGCCATTGAGCGTATTTCTACCCCGCGTATGGCATTGACCGCTGCGGAGTTTTTGGCCTTCGAAAAAGCCATGCACGTGCTGGTAATTATTACCGACATAACCAATTACGCCGAGGCGTTGCGTGAGGTTTCCGCAGCAAGAAAAGAGGTTCCCGGAAGAAGGGGTTATCCGGGTTATTTGTATACCGACCTTGCAACCTTATATGAAAGAGCCGGCAGAAAGCTGGATTCTAAAGGAAGTATAACTCTTATTCCCATACTTACAATGCCTGAGGACGATAAAACCCATCCCATTCCTGACCTTACGGGCTATATAACCGAGGGTCAGATAATTTTGGGAAGAGAACTGCATAGAAAGGGCATAACTCCGCCGATAGACGTTTTGCCTTCCCTGTCCCGTCTAAAGGACAAGGGAATAGGAAAGGGCAAAACCCGTGAAGATCACGCCGATACCATGAACCAGTTGTTTGCTGCCTATGCAAGGGGTAAAGAGGCAAAAGAACTGGCAGTTATTTTGGGTGATGCTGCCCTTACGGACATCGACAAGCTGTATGCAGAGTTTGCAGATTCTTTTGAGAAGGAATATGTTTCCCAAGGGTTTGAAGAGGACAGAACCATTGAAAAAACCCTTGAGATAGGGTGGAAGCTTCTTTCAATTCTGCCCCGTGGAGAGCTTAAACGTATAAGGGATGAGTACCTCGACAAGTACCTTCCCAAAGGAGAATGATTTATAAGGAGCGTAACATATTATGGCAATTATGCGTGTAAATCCGACCCGAATGGAGCTCACCCGCCTCAAGAAACGTCTGCAGGTTGCCCGCAGGGGGCATAAGCTATTGAAGGATAAGCTGGATGAGCTTATGAAAAAGTTTCTTGACCTCGTGAGGAAAAACAAGGAGCTTCGGGAAACAGTGGAAGAAATGTTAATGCAGGTACATCAGAACTTTCTTATAGCTAGGGCTGTTATGTCGTCGGAAGGGCTTGATGCTGCCCTCATGCTTCCAAAGCAGAGCATCTCCCTTGATGTAACAACCAAAAACGTAATGAGCGTGGATGTGCCGGTACTAAACTATAAAACCTCCAACCCTGATGAAACCGGCATATATCCTTATGGCTTTGCTACAACCTCCGGGGAACTTGACGGGGCCATCGCAACCTTGTCAAAGGCACTTCCCTATATGCTTGACCTTGCTCAGTTGGAGAAATCCGCCCAGCTTCTTGCCCAGGAAATCGAGAAAACGAGAAGAAGGGTTAACGCTTTAGAATACGTTATGATACCCCAGCTTTCCGAAACCATCAAGTATATAACCATGAAGCTGGATGAAAATGAAAGAGGAAACCTGACAAGGCTGATGAAGGTCAAAGACATGATGGTAGAGCAGGCAAGAAAAGCAGCAACCTAACACAGGGATAGCACGGGGGGACGGTTCTTCCGTGTCATAGCACGGGGGGACGGTTCTTCCGTGTCATGTAGGTTGTTTATTCAAAAATTCAATGAAGGTGAAGAAAAACCTTCTGGAAACTAAAGTTATCCACATTTTCTTCACCTTACACCCATCAACAGTGAATACATATAAATTAATGTACCTTCTTGCACAAAAAGCAGACTGCAACAGTCTGCTTTTTTACCACAAAGGATGTACCTGTTCTTTAATATACCTGTCGTAAATGCTTTTTACCGCTTGCATCTGCTCTTTGGTAAGCTCCGGAAAATCAGAAGCTGCCGTATTCTGTACCACCTGATCCGGCGTCTTTGCCCCAGGTATTGTACAGCTCACCGCATCCTCCATCAAAATCCACTTCAATGCAAACTGTGCCATGGTAAAGTCCTGCGGCATTATACTTTTGAGCTCTTCCACTGCCCTAAGCCCTGTCTCAAAATCAACACCCGAAAAGGTCTCCCCTTTGTCAAAGGCCTCTCCGTTCCTGTTGAAGCTTCTATGATCACCGTCCTCGAACTGTGTGTTTTTATTCATTTTTCCCGTTAAAAGACCGCTTGCTAAAGGAACACGCACTATTATTCCCACATTGTTCTTTTTTGCCTCTGCAAAGAACTCCTCTGCCGGTTTCATTCTGAACATGTTGTATATGATCTGAACGGTGCTGACATTAGGGTATTTGATTGCCCTCAAGGCCTCATCAACCTTCTCAACGCTCACGCCATAGTTTGCTATTTTTCCCTTCTGTCTCAATTCATCAAGAGCTGAAAAAACGCTTTCATCGCCGTACACCTCAGAGGGCGGACAATGTAGCTGGAGTAAATCCAGTCTTTCAACCCCTAAATTTTTAAGGCTTCTGTCAATAAAGCCCTCAAGATTCTCCTTGTTATAACCAGCTGCTGTATGAGGATTAAGCCGTCTTCCGGCTTTTGTTGCTATGTAAATCTTCTCCTTTTCAGCTTTAGAGAGCCTAGATAAAAGCCTTTCACTTCTTCCGTCCCCATAAACATCAGCGGTATCAAAAAAGTTTACACCCAAATCCACAGCCTTCTTTAATGCCAAAAGACTGGACTCGTCATCAACACTTCCCCATGCATCTCCCATAGCCCAAGTTCCTACCGAAATTTCGGATATTTTATACCCCGTTTTGCCAAGAACTCTGTACTTCATAGGTGCCCTCCTTATTATAAACATAATATTCGTCTGCAAATATAATACCATTAATCCGGTCAAATATGCAAAATAAGGTATATATACTTTCTCTTTTTGCAAATAATAAATAAGAAGAATATATATGCACCCTTATATAAGCACCAAATGCATTTTAAAAAAGATTTAAATAAAAAGGAGCTTTTAAATGATAAGCATTGGGATACCAAAGGGATTATTCTACTTTGAACACAGCGTACTCTGGGAAGAGTTTTTCCGCAATCTAGGATGCAAGGTTATGGTCTCCGACGATACCAACAAGCATATCCTCGACTGTGGTGTAAAGCACTGCAGCAACGAAACCTGCCTGCCGGTAAAGGTTTTTCACGGACATGCTTATAGCCTTAAGGACAAGGTGGATTACGTATTCATACCAAGGTATACAAGCGTTGATAAGAACGAATATACCTGTCCAAAGTTTTGCGGGCTCCCCGATATGACCCTTCTTAATTTGAAAAGGCAGATAAGAGTACTGGAAGTAAAGATACATATGGATTTGATGCCCGAAGAAACATTTAAAAGCCTCAAAGAAATAGCATCAATCCTAAACTTTAAGTATTCCTACGTTGTTGAAGCCTTTAAGGAAGCATTCAAGGCATACGATAAAAGCCGTGAACATGCCTTAAAATTTAAGAGTCCTATGGATAATGAACCTGGTAGAACCGCAATTTCGCTATTGGGACACCCGTATATGGTTCATGACCGCTATCTTAACATGAAGTTGATTGAAAAACTTGAAAAAAGAAATATAACTGTATTTACACCGAAGGATATTGACCGCGAGACCAAAAGGAAAAACGCTTGTCCCTTCCAGGGAAAAGTTTTTTGGGATATAGGGTTTGAGCTTCTTGGAAGTGCCTTTACCTTTGCTTCGACACCGGGTATCAAAGGAATTATATATCTAACGCCCTTTGCCTGTGGTGTTGATGCATTCGTTCTCGAGTTTATTGAAAGACAGCTAATAGCTCGATACGATATGCCCCTTTTAAAACTTACTGTTGATGAGCATACAGGAGAAACCGGGTTTGATACTAGATTGGAAGCATTTTTGGATATGGTAGGGTGATACATTATGAAAATTACTTTTCCCCATATGGGAGATGCATATATACCCGTAAAGATACTGCTGGATTGTGCAGGTATAGAATATGTCATGCCTCCTGTCTCAGGCAAGGGCTTGCTTGAACAGGGAACACTGCATTCGCCGGAGTTTGCTTGTCTGCCCTTTAAAACAATAATGGGGGACTTTATATACGGCATCGAACATGGTGCCGATTGCATCCTCTTCGGGGGAGGCTGTGGACAGTGTAGGTTTGGTTATTTTGGAAAGCTTCAGGATGAAATACTAAAAAGCATTGGGTATAATGTGAATTTTATTTACTTGGATCTTAACAACATCTCTTTTAAAGAGGTCTTGGAGAAAATTAAGCCTTTGACAGAGGGAAAAAGTATGCTTAGCCTCTCAAAAGCAATACTTTATGCACTCATTGCCGTTTTTAAGGTAGACAGGATCAACAAGCTGTGCCGGTTCACAAGGTGCTGGGAATTGAACAAAGGACAAACTGATAAAATAATGTCCCGATTTCACAACAAGGTTCAAAAAGCCCGGGGTTACAAAAACATAAACAGAATAATTCGAACCACCATAAAAGAGCTGAAGCAAGTCGCCCTAGACAAAAAGCACAAGCCTTTGAAAGTTGCCCTTGTGGGTGAGATATATGTTGCCGCCCATCCTCAAATCAACTTTGAAATTGAAAAAAAACTTGGCAGTATGGGAGTGGAGGTACACAACACCCTTGGCATCAGCTACTGGATCAAAGAACATTTTATAAAAAAGCTGTTCCCCTTTAAAATAAAAAACAAGGATCACGAAGCGGGAAAAGAGTTTATGAAAACCAATGACATAGGAGGTCATGGACTGAGCTCAATTGGAGCATCTATAAGAAGAGCAAAAAAGGGATTTGATGGTGTTATCCATATTTATCCCTTTACCTGCATGCCTGAAATAATTGCTCAAAGCACCTTTAGCGAAGTGCAAAAAAAATATAATATTCCCATCATGACGTTGATCGTTGATGAGATGACCGGTGAAGCCGGTTATACTACAAGGCTGGAAGCATTTATAGATATGATTCAAATGAAGAAAAAAGCCTGCTATGCCATGTATCACCAGATGCGTCCCGTTTAATTAATAATTACTAATAACTTTTTTAAAATTTTTTAAAAAAACACTAAAGTTCCTTAAGCTTTGATTCGATATAGATAATGTACAAATTAATACTCCCCTATAAAACCCGTTACATTTTCCCTTCTTTTTAAAATGTTTCGGGCTCTTTTTTGCCCTTCTATCGAGAAAAAACATTGGCTGGAATATTTTGACCACAATAAATGCATGTTGAGGACGTCTTATCCATTTTCTTACCACATTTAGGACAGGCTATCGGAGGCTTTGGTCTTACTCTTCCATCCAATACTCCGTCTCTTAAGTCTATCTCCCTCACCTTATTAACTAGGTCTTTGTCCGTAAGCCCGGTTTTTTCCTTCAAAAGCTCCCATATAGCCTCTGATATTATCATCTGCCTTTCGATGGGGTCTTTCCCCGGATTTATTGCACCTTTCATAAAATCGCCCATTACTCTAGCCCCCCTATATATTTTTATTTGCATAGTTTAAAATAATTATATCATTAAATTGTTTAAAATTGCCTCTGTTTTTGCTTTTTTATTCTATATAATCGGGTTTTTTTATAAATCTTGTTATACGTGAAACTTTAGGTGTTAATCAACCTTTCATACTCCTTTAATGTTATTCATAACTGTTTTCTACATAGAACCATAGTATCAATCAAACAGTAAAAGCTGAGTATACCCGTATTCCTTCTCAAAGGGATTATACGGATCACTCATTGAACCTGTTTGGGCAACCCCGATATAATTGTTTTTGCAGGAACAAGCCTCATATATAAGCCCTCTTTTATTATCCATCTTTTTTGTTATTTCTTTGTTTTCCTATTTCTCTGTTAGAACTCCAAAAAGCCGTCACAATCACACGTAACGGCTTTATAAATTCATAGATTAAATTTTCTATTCCACCACTATTTTACTTCCGATTTCCACAAACCATGAAGATTACAGTATGCGTAAACCTCTGCGTTTTCCCTGTCGCAGAACACAGCCTTTGGTTCATCGTTCGGAGAAAGAGAAATCCTTTCTGTTCCATCATCTGTTACAACCGCAATCCATTCAATATAGTGTTCTTCTATCATCGGATGGGCTACAGACCCCACTTCTACATAGATCTTGCCATCTTTTCTTACTGCCACAGGAACATGCTTTTCTTGTGAAGCATCTACCGTATTAGGTTCAAGCATTTCCATAGGTTGACCACAACATACAAGCTCGCCTCCGCCGTCATAAATAAGCCCTACAAGATTTCCGCAAATTTCACAGCGATAAAAAGATACTTTTGATTTCATTATAATAATGCCTCCTTTTTTATTTATCGAACTTAAACAATTATAATAGATTTATACCCTCTCTCAGTCAAAAGAAACAATTATATATTTAAAAGTTGTCGCAATTATTCTAATACTTTTATTTAACAAGAATGGTTAATCGTAGAAAATGACGAAGACCGTTAGAATAAAGAGTGAGCCCGCTGCGGACATTGACCGCAAACAGGCTCATGGCGGAGACGGTGAGATTCGAACTCACGTGCCGGTTACCCGACAACCTGATTTCGAGTCAGGCTCGTTATGACCACTTCGATACGTCTCCATTTTTTATTTCAATACACCAAACCAATAAAAAAGTTATGGTAAAGTGTGTATTATGCATCTTCTTCTCGCCTATTTATTGGACTTTCTCTTTCGGAGCTCTCTGAAAAAATCCTTCAAAACTCCGGAACACTCTTCCTGCAGTAATCCATATATCACCTCAACCTTGTGATTGAATTCATCAACACTCAGTATATCTATCACTGAGCCTGCAGCTCCTGCCTTAGGATCAGCAGTTCCAATAAAAAGCCTCCCGATCCTTGCCTGTATAATTGCACCAGCACACATAGCACAAGGCTCCAACGTAACATACATGTCGCAGCCATTAAGCCTCCACGTGCCAGCCTTCCTGCATGCTTTTTTTATTGCGGCAATCTCGGCATGATTGGTAGGATCCTTTTTTGCTTCCTTTTCATTATGCCCCCGGGCAATTATTATGCCATCCCTGACTATCACTGCCCCTATAGGAGTCTCATCCTTCCTGTATGCCTTATACGCTTCCTTCAAGGCTTCCTTCATAAACCACTGTTTTGAACCCTTCTCATACTTCAACTTGTGCCGCAACCTCCGGTAACCTCCATATAACGCAACAAACAGCTTCATATATAAATGCTGCGAATAAATTATAACCAATTAGACTCCAATTGTCAAACCTATTATGTGCCACAACTTACATTTATAGCCTTGTGTGTTTTAATAAATAACTCGGGTGTTTGACAGTTGAATAAAGAAAAAATCCCCAAAAGCCTAGCTACAGGCTTATTTTTTTGTCAAATTTAATATTTTAATA
>JAAYTO010000036.1 GCA_012523755.1 Clostridium sp.
GTGGCATTGAAATTAACTACCGTTTAAAGAAATGTTTCACGACTGGAAATCGTGTGAGCGTTAATAGCATCATTAAAAAAACTACTATTTTAAAGGAGATAATAAATGAGCTCGGTAAAGGAATATAAATGTCCCTCTTGCGGTGCATCGCTACAATTTGATCCGCCTTCTCAGAAGTGGAAATGTCATTATTGCCTAGCTGAGTACTTAAAAGACCAATTCGATAAATACAGTCAGGAGGATCTTCCTGATGAGGATATGCCGGAATTGGACTCATACATTTGTAATAGCTGCGGAGCCGAATTGATAGCAGATGACACAACCTCAGCCACCTTCTGTCTATATTGTAAAAGTGCTGCAATTATAAAAACAAGGTTTTCCGGTCGCTTTAAACCAAAAAGCGTTATACCCTTCAAATTGACAAAAGAGCAAGCTAAACAGATTTATAGCAATTGGATTCACAAACGTATTCTTGCCCCCAATGAGTTTAAGCAAAAAGAGGAAATCGATAAAGTAACCGGAATATACGCACCTTTCTGGCTCTTTGACTGTAAAACCGATGGCGTTATCCAAGGGGAAGCAAGAACTGTACGGACATGGAGAAGCGGCAACTACAGATATACTCAGACTAAGTATTATAATTTCTTACGAAGGGGTAAAGCCAGCTATAAAAATATTCCTGTGGATGCTTCCAAAAAATTGGATGACAAATTCATGCACATGATAGAGCCCTATAACTACAATGAAATTCAAGGTTTTTCAATGAAGTATATGTCCGGCTTTATGGCTGAAAGATATGATGTTGAAGCTACTCAAGCGAAAACCATTATGAAAAACAGGGTCGAAGACTATATGGAAAAAAGGCTGAGAAGAACTGTAAACGGTTATTCTTCTTATTCCGTTAATAATAAACAGATTCTTTTGTCAGATATCACAAATTCGTATTCCATGCTACCCATTTATCTTCTTGTTAATAAATATAGAGGCAAAGACCACATATTCATAATAAACGGTCAAACTGGCAAAGTAGTGGGTGATACTCCTATAAGCCCTTTAAGGCAAATAGCTTTTGGGCTGATTGTTTTCGCTGTTGTATGGATAATAGCTGTATTTGGGGGTGCTTTATTTGTATAAAAGGGTTAGTATTGTTCTGCTGATTTTTATGTTTGTTCTTCTGGCTGCACAGATTGGAGTATATGCTTATAACTCCGAAAATGTCATAGATGATTTAGGCTACCTTACAGAAACCGAAGTAACAAATCTTCAAAGCAGTATTGACAGAATAAAAGAAAACTATAGACTTGATACAGTTATAGTTATTACCGACAATACCCAGGGTAAGTCCTCCCGTGATTTTGCCGATGACTATTTTGATTATAACGGCTATGGAATTGGCAGTGATTATTCCGGGCTTATGCTTCTGATTAACATGAATAAAAGAGATGTTTATATTTCCACAAGCGGTAAGGCCATCGATATTTTTACAGACAGAAGAATTGACAATATATTGGATGATGTAGCCGAATCTCTTTCCAATCGTGATTACTATCAGGCTTGCTGTGAATTTATCAGCAATGTAAAAAGCTATGCATATTCCGGTGTTCCGTCTAATCAATACAGAGTCAACACCAATAGAAACTACTTTCATAACGTTTTATCGATGCTTAAGTTCTTCCCCATATATATTGTTGCCCTTATTATTTCTGTAATCGCCACCCTAGTCGTAACATTTTCCAGTAAAGGCAAGATTACAACAAATTGTGTTACCTATGAAGAGAACGGTTCTTTTGCTCTTTCCGAAACCCGCGATAACTATATAAGGGAATCCACTGTAAGAACCAGAATTCAAAGCAGCTCATCAGGAGGAGGCAGCGGTAGAAGCAGTACCCATAGAAGCAGCAGTGGAAGAAGTCATGGCGGCGGTGGACGCAGATTCTAGTCCTTTTAATATAATAGATTTCTAACCTATAAAATCCACTTTCTTTGAAATAACAACGGATTTAAAATTATTGCTGCCGCAGTATATATATTAATCACCGGGAGTAGTGTTGCCGCTGCTTATAAGCAGCTGTTGAAGCTAAAGGATTATGTATTAAATTCCCCCGCAGTTTTCCTGCGGGGGAACTGGACTAATTTAGCTATTCAAGCGGCAATTCACCTATTTTCCTCAATACAAATCTCTTAAGAATCGTTAAATCTGTTGAATCTACTTCTCCATCGTTATTTACATCAGCAGCCAACTCAGCATTTTCACCCGGAAGCTGTGTAAGTTTCCTCAGTAAATACCTCTTAAGCAATGTCACGTCAGTAGAATTCACTTCTTCATCGTCATTTAAGTCTCCATAGATTATTTCTGGATCAACAGGTGGTTCATCGGGCTCGCCAGGTGCTACCCCCCAAACAAGCTCACCGTTCTTATGTAAAGTAACCTTCTCATAATCTTGGAATGCTTTTATAGTCGGGTCGAAGGAATAATCGTTTGACTGATCATGCACTGAGTTGTCTTTGTATCTTATAACAAACTGTATCTCACCCGTCTCGTCACCTGCCGGAATCTCAACATCTTTAAATTCCAACTGCAGATAATGCTCATCGCCCGAACCTGCAAAGGATGGAATAAGATTTCCCGAACCTATCGGTGTATAATAGCAGTTAAATTGCAGTTCTGAATCAGCTTCTTTGGTAAAGTAGTATCTTAACACCATGTCTTTTAATGAATAATCCCTGTTTCCGGTGTTAACTATATTGAATTTACCCTTTATTTCCTGATTAGATGCCTGAGTACTATCGCACATATACTGCACCTTTACGTCCCTAGCCTGTTTCACGAAGATTCTTACAGAATCCGGTGATGAAGCAGCATTGTCATCATCATATGCAATAACACTTATTTCATGTTCGCCCTCTTGTGCCTTCCATTCGTACTCAAAAGGTGCTTCTTTATCTGTTCCTATTACTTCTCCATCAACAAGGAATTCAATTCTTGAAATTTTACCATCAGTATCCTTACCTGTAGCCGTAATCTTCAAGAACTCGTTTCCATGAATTACTACATTCGATTTAGGTGAAGTCAATGTAACAGTAGGTTTAACAATCACCTTAACTAGAATAGGAGTAATAGGTGACTCAATTCTTCTTCCATCGGACAGAATTGCAACGGCCTTAAGGTTGTATGCACCAACAACAGCCTTGGATATCTTTGCAGTATAGGGTGCACTTGAGTCACTGGAAATAAGCTCGTCACCATTGTAAAACTCCACTTTGCTCACAGTAGTACTGGATTTTACGGTTGCACTTATGTCAACATCTTTGCCAGCTTCATACCGTGCTCCTGCAACCGGTGAATCAATGCTGACCTTTTCGGTATCGCTACCGGTGTTCTGCTCGTCAAGATAAGCTGTAACCCATGCAAAAGGTGCATTCCAGTTAACGGTTATCTCGTTTGTCGACCATGAGTCAGTATGGTCAATAAAGCACTTCTGCGGGGGTGTATCCTTCAAAACAGCCGCATTTATTGTCGGATCCTGGAAACGAGAGTTTGGTCCTCCAGAAACTATACCTGCTGGTGGTGCCGGCCATTTTGCACTCGTCTGTGGAGTCCAGAACCTGTCATGAGGGTTTTGGAGCGGACGCGAACCATATCCTGTTACATAACACTGATCCATTGCGTTTCTTCCTAACAGGTAGCTTATGCTGTCCAATATTCCGTTATAATATTTATCATTTCCGGTGAAATCACGGGCATAGGCCATAACCACCATCATGTTTAGAATA
>JAAYTO010000037.1 GCA_012523755.1 Clostridium sp.
ATGTTATAATTAGATTGTATATACTCAAATATTTCTTTTAATCTATTACTGATAGCATCATCTATTACTTTTCTTCTGTACTTTACTACTAATACTAAATGATAATATAATAGGAATACTGAATGATTGTTTGAGTCTAATCTCATGTTTTCACCCGCCTTATAAGTTTTACTACTGATTATAGTATAACATATAATGGTAGATTGTGTAAATCTGCAATTCATCTCCCACCTAAGAGGTTGGGCGACTTCTTGCAAAATTCAGTTAAAGAAAGGACGTTTACATCAAATCTAACAAGAAGTCAAGTCCCATCAAGCATAAGCCAATTATGCCCAATGCCCTCCCCGCTTTACCCACACCGGTTTTTGCCTCAGTCCCCAAATAAATTGCCAAAATACCGAAAATCAAGGAAAAAACATCATGATGCCATACAACAAAAACGCAACAAGTTCCCGTAACGAGAAAAAGCTAATAACTTTTATTTCTTTTATATTTTCACTTCTTTCAATTATTTCATAATCCGAACCAAAAATGGAGCTAATATAACTTTGTATTATATCCATTTATACCCCCATGTTTAGCAAGTCTATTTAATCGCTACCGGAATAGATAAAAATTCACCGATAAAATCTGATAATTCACGAAGCATTTCATAGTCATTATCCTGACAAATCAATCTTTTCCTTCTTTTAGTTGTTTTATAGTATAATCTATAGTAATCTTTGCCTGTTTTTGAGTGAACAATCCTTAAATGAACTTTTTTCATATCCGTTATTAAACATTCTATCTTATTATTTATAATAAACGCATTTTTCTCCTTGTTCAATTCATATATATCACCATTATTTATAATAGTATGAAAACTGTCTTTTAAGTCATGTATTACCGGCACAAAAACAATAACAACAAACAAATACATTAAAATATTACAAATAATAACAATGATTTGTCCATTCTCTATATCGGCAAAGTCATCCAATCTGTTAGGAATATCCAAAAATAACTGTTTAAATCCTACAACCAAAAAACCTATTGAGATGAACGTCAATAAGAAAAAGCAAAAAATGTTTTTTATCCTGTCTACTCCTTCTATTATGATTCTTACTTTTGCTATTTTAGAACTTTGGACTGAAATTTCAACCTTAGACACCTTTTCTACCTCTCTTCATAAAAAGTAAGTATTACACTCTTTCCCGGTATAAGTTAATTCCTAGAGAAGTCCTGCCATTGGACTTCTCTAGGAACTAAACTTGATAGTTGCATCTCCCGACACAAACTATTCCTTGTCAAGGTGCATTTGATCCCTGCTTTCAAAACAACAAATCCGGTAAAAACCAAATCCCGCCAAGATAAACAGGCAGGGCATTATGAAGTACCTGTATCTTGTTTGAATTTCTATAAGAAGATAAACAAACCAGTTGGCAGATACAAGTAAAATCAATATATAAATTGACAAATTGTATTTTTTCTTATCTGCTAAGACAAATAAAATTGACAAAAATGACAGTATTATAATTAATGTATATTGAATTTTTTCCAATCTCACTATGTAGTTCAATTCCCTGTCATTGAACCCGGTACCCGGAGATATAAATTGGATGGAAGAATCGTTATCCGACCACATTAATGAAAATTTCCTGCACATTAATTTGACTAATTGCTTTTTATTACTAAGCCTTTCTTTAATCAGCTCCATTTCCTTTTCGTAAAGCAAATCACCTATCGGATATTCATCAAGTAGTTTAGCATCTTCATTTGAATACCCACCGTTGGTTGATGCATTCAACCCCAATACAAATTTCCAGTAGGTATTCCGGTTTTTATATTCATAATCCGTTATTCCGACTGCTCTTAATGAGTAGCCAAATAATTGAACAAACATATTAAAGCATATTATAAGTATCGCGATTTTTGACAATATGGGAACCAAACTCTTCATTTTTATATCTTTGAAGGATCTCTTATTCTTTATAAGACTAAAGCCATTGTATGCCAGTATGGAAAATACAACTATGTATAACATAAAGCTTCCTTCGGGTCTAAAAATATGTCCTACTGCCATAGAGATACCGGATAAAATGTAACCAGTTATATTGGGTTTATATAAAATTATCGCCAAACCAAGGTATATGAAAAACAATGAAATCACTTGATTCGTGAGCAAAGAATTAAAAATGATGGATTGGATGTATATGCAGTAAAGCAGGCTGGAAATCCGTGCAGCTTTCTCATTGAAGGTTTTCCGGGATATGAAATATATTAGCAGTACGCATCCGGTTGAGAAAAAGACATTGAACAGTTTTACGATAAAAACATTAACGGAAAAAGCAGAATATAAAAATGCACAATAAGAAGAAAATCCCAATTGGTAAACCCACATATTAAAATAATTTATTTGTTTGAGTTCTGAAAAACTACCTTCTAAAATTAGCTTTGCAGCATGATTTATAAGGTGAAAATCCAAAACAGGCTCCGTATTTGCAACAAGTATCCAAATCAGTCTTGTGAGAAATGAAATAAATGTTATGCCCACAAGAAATAAAGCCCTGTTTTTTATTTTGACCGCCAAAAAACACAGAAAAATCAATCCAATTACGTAAACCACACCTGCAATGCAGTATACTTTTGAGTGTATTTTAAGGATATTCATTATTGACAAACAAAACAGTATCAAGGCAAAAAAAGCAATATAAATATTCTTTAGTTTTGACAAAATATTTGTTATTCTAGACATATCCAACCTCATAAGAGCAATATGAAAGTGCTCCAATCTTTAACAAACTTTTGAAATAATAATATAATAAGCAAAATAGCCTGTCAACATATAAATAGTGCCTACTGCAAGGGTGGCTCTTAACATTGTAAAAGTTCGAATGAAGCTTTAGACAATGCATTGAACTATGGGTTTGTTTATAAATTTGATTTTCAATCTCCCTAAAGGTACTCCGGCCACATATTATGTTATTGCAAATGGCATGAGCTGCTTACAAATAGAAGTTTGCTTTATAAATTAACTGCTTCAGTTATTATACTTTTCCCCCATATTAATTTTATGTTATAATATGAAAATATTGGCTGGAGACAATGCCATCAAAATTTCGAAGAGAATACAAGACATATAAAGAAGGTGTTAAATTGTTCAAAAAGTCATATATGAAAGTATTAATTGTCATTGCTGCTTTACTGGTCTTTTCTTTATTCGCTGTGTTTGTTTTGGTTAAGACACCGCTTAAAAACACGGAACTGGGTAAAGCCACCAAATCCTTTGTTAAAAGTGCAATAAACAATACAAAAAAGTTTCTAGGTGCCGGTGGACCTTCATTGAATGAAAATGAGATGATACTGACAATTCCCGGCGAAGGTGTAATTCAGATATATAGTTTGTTGCCTGATAAAAACCTTTTAATTACACAATTTAATAAAAAGGAATGGGGAACATGGAATATTGAAGGCTGGTTCGCTTCAAATGACGGTTTTATACCTTCAGACTCGCGAACTCTCATGGTTGGAGGGGGGTCTGATTGGGAATATGTATTCCGTGTTAGAAAAGACTTGGGAAATAATTATGTCTTTTCCGGCGGCAACCATGGATTGGAAAAACTGAAATCCTTAAAACTGATTAATCCCATGGATAATTCAGAAATAAACTTAGAGAAAGGTAAAATGATAAGGCTTGAAAAATTGCAAATCGAAGAAGAAACCGATTTGAGTTTTGACGATACTTCCAATAGCAAATATGCCAACGTGAAACGTATATATTCTATTTCACCGAATAAAATAACCCTTAAAACAAATTTTGAATTTACATCGGATATATTCATGGGAACGTCTTATGTGTGTATGCTTCCCACATCAAAAAATTATGGAAGGTATGCTCTGTTCAAAGAATCCGGGAATGTCTATACCACTCCTTCAGAAGGCGAAACTTATACAACAAACAGCTTCGAAAACTTTTTAGGAAAAGAAGCCTCAACAACGGTTGAAGTATGGGGTGATGCCAAGCCTTCCTACAAATTTATCACTTCAATTAGAGACAGTGAAATGGTTGACAACTTTACAAATGAGTTTAAAACCTTCTATTGGGATTTGAATAAATACGGCAATAAATTGTATTTTTCAAAGTTCGATAATGAAAATGCTCAAAAAATAGAAAAAGGCACCAAATGGGAAAATTATTGCGAATGGTATATTGAAATAAAGGATACACCATAAAAGAACACGCTTTTATATGCCTGTTCATGAATTTTCTCTACGTCCTATTCATCATCTATATCTACTCTTATTCCTAATAACTTCCCGGCATCTGATTCGTCTGTCAGTGTCAATATCGTGTTGTCAACTATAATATTCTTGAAATCCTCCTGTGTCATCAATCTTCTTATTTCATCTATTTGATTCTGGTTGACTGTTGCTATATATTGCTTCCCTGATTTGGAGAATTCTTCATAAGCTATTTTAAACATATCTGCTTTTTGTCGTTCATCTATCCCATCAAAAAGTCTGCTGTCATGGAAAATAAAATCTATATTATGATTGCATCCTTTAAAAAGAATTGTTAAGTCGTAACAGAATATTTTAACATTATTTATTCCGTCAGAAGTATCTGATTCGATTTTTGCATCAATATCAAACAGTAATTGGTTATCGCCATCATTAGCTGTAATTTTAAGACCAGCCACAGTATTCGGATAAAATTTCTTAGCCAGGAATCTAAAATAATTAATAAGCTTTGAAATTTCAGGTTCTATTTGTTTAAGATATTTTTCAGTGGTTTCAGCCAGACTTATTAGGTCTTTATCAGCATTTCTTTCTTTTTCTTTATATTCTCTTTGTAAATCTTGATATTTTTTTAAACTATTTCTTTTAGATTTTAATTCTGCACTTTTATTACTTAAACTTACAAAAACATCCAAAGCCTGATGTTCTCCCAGATACTGCATTAACCCGTCAAGTTCTTTTTTTAAAAGTTTGGTTTTCTCTTCCTTATTTTTAATTTCTGAATCTAACCTATTTCTTTGCTCAAGCAACCTCTTCTTCCTATTAATTATTAATTTTTCATAAAATTCGTTTAATTCATCCAGCTTTTTTGTTACGCTTTCAGGAAAATATATGCTTGCTTCTTCATAAATCTTCTTAATATCATCTTTGTTTATATCAGGGTTAATATTAAGCCCTCCATCAATGCTTTTTATATTATTTTGCAACATTATTATCTCATTATTTAAGTCAAAAAGTTCCCTTTCAATCTTATCTGCTTCAATTTGCACATCATAATAGTCATCAGCTACTTTAAAGTTCTTAAGGCTTTCATCAAGTTTCTTAATTTGCTCATCAAGATCAATTAAAGTCAATGCTACGTCTTTATTTCCTGTAAAAAAATCTCTAAGTAAAGAGTCTTTTTTAAAATTATTCTCTAGCTCATTAATCCTATCTTTTTCTTTCTTTATTTCTTGCTTTTTTTGCATTAAAAACACATCTAACCCCAATAAAAAAGCATTATAAAGAAATAATTGATAGTCACGATGTACTTTACCGGGCTTATTATAACTGACATATGATTCCCTTTTGGGTCTTATGAAAAATGGAATTAAAGAACGAAAAGACAAACATGATATATCTTCCGGTATATTAAAACATAACTCTCCCATCTTTTTATTGAATTTATCAACTGACAAATTTTCCCCATTTAGAAATATTCTATCGGGATTATCTGTCGACCTTTTGGCAGTATACATTGTATTTTTTATTTCAAACTCCAAGTAAAATTCCCATTCCGGCAACTTGTCACAAAATCCCTTATAATCTCTTTTATTAGCTCCAAGGCAAAAGTGGATAATGCGTACTAACAAAGATTTCCCAACCCCGTTATAGGTTTGCCCTTTCTTAGTGATTTCCGGATTTTTTTGTTTTGCAGCTATAAAACTGAGTCCTGCTTTATTAAATTTAACTTCTTTAAAACTCTCCATATTAGAATAAACTCTAATCAATCGCATTTTATAACACTCCCATCCCGTTCCTCCAATATTCCCAATGTGTAAAGGAAAAGCAATGTCAAAATCAAATTATCGAAATTGTGTTTTGCAGGATATCTCTTATTTTCATAGTCATCTAAATATTCATTCCACAGTTCGTCAACAGATTTATTTTTTTCTAATTTGCTTAAAATATAGCTTCCAAACCCTATGAGTGATTGAGAAAAATTTGTATGTTTGGTTGGAATTATCATTTTTCTCCCTCCGATAAAGGATCTTCAAAAATATCACATGTTTCAAAATACTTCGCCATTATAACAATGACTGCTATTTGATAGCTTTGTTCTGGTTTAGGGCTAAGGCGATATACTATAGCCCAAAATAACTCATCTCCGGTACACAGTTCCTTTTCTTCGGAATATACCTCATTTATTCTGTTTCTTAAAGTATCTGCAAGAAAGTCACTATTATTCGATAAATACTTTTCTAAGTTTGGTACTTGCATGTATCCACTATTTAATAAATATGCTACCGATTTAGATAAATTATTAAATATTATCTTTTCTTCCCAGTCAGGTAATACTACATTATCGTTATCAGTCCCTTTCAATGGCATCTTCATTATGTAGTCTACCACTTCATCTAAAACTGAAAAATCTATTTGCTTAACTTTTGAAGGATCCGGTATAAATCCCACTATACTAAATATCTGATCATCTTCTAAAGTAAATAAAATACGTTCAATATCTTTAGCGGTTAAAAATTTTGCTTCATCAAGCTGATATTTGTCTTTTAATGTCCGAATTGTTTTTTCACAATCTGCATTTACACCTCTGTATTTATCATTCACAACAAAATAAAATTCGTTTATTGGATCCCAATACTCTTTTAGTTTGGAAAAATCCCCATTAAGTTTAGCTATAGCGTCTGAATAAGATTTTCTTATATCTTCAGGTGCATATACTTGAAAATATATACCCTTATCTCTTATGTATCCATCATTTTTTCTGTCACCGATATTACCCCAAGGTTTTATAGCTTGAAATTCTTTTTCAGCATAGCTCATAATGCAGACAAACATATCTTCAAATGCTTGTCCGTCGCTCTTGAAAATTTTATTTTGGAATAATTGACGGGCTAATGTTTTCTCATCAACATTCATGCTACAAAACCTCCCTCGTAATATAATAAAAATTAAAACATGCTGGATATAATTCTAAAAAACTTTTTTACCTATTATATCATAAAATCCAAGCAGTCAATTCAAACCTCTCATTTATTGGAATAAATCATTTAAATATTATGTACATTTATATATTATCAGGAAACATTTGTTCGATCAATAGTTTATCAACAAAATAATATTATTGGAACTGAAAAATCAATTCAAATCTCAGACAATTAGATAATAAATCAACTTTACAAAAAGCTTTGAAAACAGGTTTTAATGAATAAAATCGTTTAGGAATTAAATCTCTTCATTGAGCTTAACCTTTATAAAATTTCGAGACCAACCGCACTGCTTCTTCAATTTCTCTTTCATCTTCAATGATAAAACAATGCCATTCAAATCCGCCATTATATCTATTTCCTAAATTTTTAGGGATAAGGATTTCTGAACTGATAGGTCTGCCGTCTGTTCTAACATCTACAATAATATACTTCTGTTTTGGGCGTAAAGTTAGCATGCAATAATTTTGTCTTTTTCTCCCTGTTAGATATGGTTTTTCAAACCTCACACTGGTTTCAGTCATGTTTTTAACATAACCTTCTTCGTTACAAGAATATGGCGAAAGCTCAACAGCTAAGTTGATTAACAACTCCTGTAAATCTGGACTACACTTATTAAATATGTTTGAAAATGTAGAAGATTTTGAAATCTCTTCTCGAAATGATTCTCTTGTAAGTGCCATATCTCTCACCTTCCTTAAAAAGTATTATTGTTTTAATCTTTATCGACAATTTATAAATGAAATGTTATATTTTCCATGCAAAACATATAGATTAATCATCTGCACATTCCTCTAATATAGCAATTTCATGGATAATTGTCTTCAAAAACTGTATTTTTCTTTTGTTTTTTCATTTATGCCTTTGCTTCTCTTTTGTCAATGCCTTATTAGAACATTTGATAATTATTGCTTTATTATTGTTGCTACTTTCGCTTTATTGCTGAAATGCATTCAGGCCAGATTTCATTATTGTTTTGTAAAGGTTTAATACTGTTGAATTTAACTTATAAGTCTATTTTCTAGTGTCAACATCAAATGAATTGTTTTTATTTGCATGCTATCTTTGATTAAAATGTTAATAATAATTATAATTTGTACGATATACCAAGTATCAATACAAAAATAGAGGGATTATTAATGGATGATCTATTCAAAAAGTTAAAAGAGGCTTTGGATGAGGCTACAGAGGATTTAAAGAAAAACGATGAGCCTTTGCTTATGCACAATGTCAATGAACGATCTATCACCCATAAACTCGCTGAATATTTGCAGAAGCATTTACCGGAATATAATGTAGACTGCGAATACAACAGAAATACTGACCAGGGCTCTAAAAAAATTAAACGTTTATCTCTAAAATTAGAAGAAATAATAGAGGAGTCTGGCGTTGGTATTAAATCTAAAATAATAAACAACTCCGAATATTATGAGACTTCTGTATATCCAGATATTATCGTCCATAAACGTGGAGAAAATCATAATAATTTGTTAATCATTGAAGTGAAAAAATCCAGTGCTAATAAAGATGCCTATAATTATGACTGCGAAAAACTAAAGGCATACACTGACAACAGCGAAGGAAATTCTTTGAAATATTTCTATGGGGTTCTAATAGAAATCGAAACAGGAAATAACTGTACCGTTAAATGCGATAAATGGTTTAAAAATGGTGAGGAAATGTGAGATACAGCAAAATAACCTAAGCTTTCATAGTGTTGTTGAAAACACACATACTTAAAAGGATGTGGTCGTGCCGTCAGGCAGCTATTCCCACATCCTTTTATCTTTTATATCACTTCATAACCAATACTTTACCACCGCAATTCCCTGTGCTTTCAAGCTCCATCTGCTCCTTTATCCACTGGGTTGTCCTTTTTATTCCCTCTTCCAAGCCAATCCTCGGTGACCATCCTAGAAGCTCCTTTGCTTTTTGGTAATTACACAAAAGCTTCGGTATCTCACTTTGGGGATGTATATGGGGAACATGTTTTATTTTTCTCTTATCCTGGGCTATCAAAAGTGCCAGGTCATTTATGGTTATGTCCCTTCCAAGCCCAGCATTAACTATTTCGCCGTTTACCTTGTCGGAATACCCAGCCTTTACAACAAAATCCGCACAGTCCTCAACATAAAGCAAATCCCGGGTCTGGAAACCGTCGCCGTATATATTAAGGGGAAGCCCTTCAAGATTTCTCTTAATAAAAATCGCTACAACACCGCCTTCTCCACTGGACTTTTGCATGGGGCCATAGGTATTGAAGGGCCTTATAACCACTGCCGGCAGCTTATAGGCATACCAATAGGAAAGCACCATGTTTTCTCCTGCAATTTTGCTGCCTGCATAAGGAGAAGCAGGTTTTACGGGATGCTCTTCTGTTATTCCGTTTTCATCGGATGCCCTGTCATACACCATACAGGTGCTCATGAACACAATTTTGGTATTGTGTTTTCTGCACTGCTCCAGTACATTAAAGGTTCCCACCGTGTCATTTTGAAATGTCGTGTGCGGATCATCAATACTGTCCTGCACATTAATGCTTGCGGCCAAGTGATAACATATATCAAATTTGTTTTCGAAAAGCCTCTCAAGGGCAGCAATGTCTTTTATATCACCCTCTATAAATTCAATAAAGCCGGGGTTGTCAAAAAACTCTTCTATGTTTGACAACTGACCGTTTGAAAGGTCGTCTAAAACCCAAACCCTATGACCGTCATCTAAAAGCCTCTTAACCACCCAACGGCCGATAAATCCTGCACCGCCTGTAACCAGTATATTCAAATCTCATCATCCTCTCTATCTTAAATGGTTTTGAATTACCTCTTTGACATTTGAAATCACGTACTCAACATCTTCTTTTCCCATTTTAGGAAACAACGGAAGGGTTATCATCCTATCATAAAGCTCTTCTGCCTTAGGGCACAAACCTTTATTGTAGCCCAATTGCCTGTAATAAGGGTGGTAATATACCGGAATGTAGTGAATATTCACCCCTATTCCCCTTTCGATGAGCTCTTCGAATATCTGTCTTCTTCCACAATTCAGTCTTTCCAATTTGAGCTTAATAATGTATAAATGCCATGCAGAATTTGTGTTTTCAAGCTGGTATGGTGTTTCTATCGCCTCTGACCCACCGAAAGCTTCATTATATCTTCCGACATAATTTCTCCTTTGGGCAAGAAACCATTGCAGTTTGTCCATCTGGCTGATGCCCAGTGCAGCCTGAATATCGGTAATCCTATAGTTATAGCCTAAGTATTGCTGTTCATAATACCATGGGCCTTCATCTTTTAATAAAACATCCTTGTCCCTTGTTATACCATGGGTTCTGAAAAGTATAAGCTTTTTATATAACTCTTCATTATTTGTCGTAATTGCTCCACCTTCACCAGTTGTGATATTTTTTACCGGGTGAAAACTAAAGGTGGTCATATCACCTATGCTCCCAATTTTTCTTCCTTTATATTCTGCCCCAAGGGCATGGGCTCCGTCTTCAATTATTGTGAGATTATATTCTTGTGCGATTTTTTGTATTTCATCCATATCACAAGGCTGACCGGTAAAGTGGACCGGTATGATTGCCTTAGTTCTTTCAGTTATCTTGGACCTTATTTCGTCCGGGTCAATATTGTAGGTTTCAGGATTTATATCGGCAAATACGGGCTTTGCCCCCATATACAGCACACAGTTGGCCGAAGCTGCAAAGGTAATAGGAGATGTAATTACCTCATCCCCCTCTTTTATACCGGCTGCAAAGCAAGCAGCATGAAGTGCCGCAGTCCCGTTTGAAACGGCAACGGCAAACTTTGCCCCGGTGTACTGTGCTAACTTCTCTTCAAATTCCTTAATTTTAGGCCCGGTGGTTAAATAATCGCTTCTTAATACTTCTACAACAGCATTAATATCATCCTCATCAATCCACTGCCGTCCGTAAGGAATGAATTTCTTTTCTGTCCCTTTATCCATATGTATTTCTCCCTGTAAAATTAATTAAATTTGATTTATGGAACCGATAATTTCACGAAGTTATTTTCATTATTTCTTCAACAACACGCCTTACTCCTTCTCCGTCAACCAGTTTTTGCATTTCTCTGCTGACGGATACCCTTCTGTCATAATCTTTACACAAAAGTTTTAAAGTATCCAAAACTTTACGGTCTGAAAGTTCGCTATGCCACCCAAGGTTAGTTATATAACCTTCGGCAGACAACATATCCACTATTTCAATTTGGTTGTCGGCAATCACCATTCCCAGAGTGGGTGTCCCGCAGGCACAGAGCTCATACAATGTGCTTCCTCCTGCCGATATGGCAACATCAGACCTTAGCATTATCTCAGACATCTTAGAAACATTCTCATGTAACACAACGTTTTTGTTGTTTCGGCACAATCCTATAAGGCTATCAACATCGGTAAATCCACTTCCGACAACAATATTAAGCCTTACACCTTTAAATTCTTCATCCGAAAGAATTATCTCCGCCAGTCTCAGGCTTAGATTAAAGGGATCGGAGCCTCCTGTTGTTATCATTATTTCTCTTACATCCTTGTTATTTTTCTCTCGGGCAAGCCTTTGAATTCATCCCTTATAAGATTGTATTTCAAACCCAAAAGCATAATTTGGTCATCGCTGTATTTGGTATAGTTTAAGGTTGTTCCGGTAATGTTTCCGTTTATCAAAATATCCACAGGATACGGAAATCTATTCACATCGTCAATGTAGCAAAGTTTTTTTACATGGGGCTTCAGCTCTAAAAAGAACTCCTTGGTTACGTTGTAGGAGTCAATGATCAACACATCCAAGTTAAATGCCCTAATACCAGCTATTATCTGTTGTACATCCTCTTTGAGTTCGGAAACATCTCCATAGGAAAAGCCTTTGGGGGTTCCACTCTTTTGATACGGCATTATCAGCAACATATAAATGGGATGTTATATTTCCCATGTAGAAAATATGCAGATAATGCATGGCTCTGGTTACAGCTACATATAAATTCTTTAAATTAAAGTCCGTACCACTGAAATTCTTATCGGATGTACCCCATA
>JAAYTO010000038.1 GCA_012523755.1 Clostridium sp.
AAGGAAATAATAACAGATTAAAGTTGATAAAGCGGCAGATGTACGGAAGAGCAAAGTTACCTTTGTTAAAAGCAAAGATAATAATGAAAAATGATATTTTTTTGCCTTGTGTCAACCAAAATTGAGGATGAGCCCGGATGTACCCGAAATATGCAGAATGTCTATTAGAAATTGCAAAAACAGGTGTAGAAAAAGCCATTGAAGAAGGCGAAAAGTCAGCCACAGAATGGATTAATAAATAGGTTTCTGAGTTAGGCGTAACACTTTAAGGAAGGGTGATTTAAGAACATAAAATTTTAGCCCCAGTATTTAATGTTCTGGGGCTTTTAAGTGTTCAACACTTTTTAATATGGTAAGTAAATCTTAAACATTTTCTTTAACCAACAGACACTTTTTATAAATTAATTCTGTTATAAAATAGTGAATAAACGCTATAACAAGCCCTATAAATGAAGCTAAAACTCTAAAAAACAGACTAAACTCCATTAAATTTAAAGAATATATAAAAGCTATTGTTAAGAAGATAATAGCTACTGTAATTTTAAGTGTTTGTATTTTTATAAATACATTAATAAAATGAACAATTAACCATACTAATGCAAAAAATGACGGCAAAAAAATTATTAGTGTAATATCCGTAAATAAAGGAAACTCATTATCCTTATACACAGGAAAAAACTTGTAAGTAAGCATAACTAAAAATATAATAGATATTACAATCCATAAGAAGTACAAAATAGAAATTTGTTTTTTCAAATAATCCCCACCTTTTCAGTTTTCCCTTGCTTAACCCTACAATCATTAGTATGTATACCATTGACTTCTCCAAACATAGTCAAAATTAGCATTTGTAACTTTATTTTCAGCTAAAATCAATTCGTTATTGTTTTTACCTCTATAAAATGCGTCTCTGTAGGAAAGACTTGGATAGTTACCTGCGTATGCCCTTCCCCAACAATTATTGTGCAAGTCCATGATATTGCTTTCGTCAAAAAAGCTTTTAAAGAAGCTATAATTTCCTTTGCAGATTGAAACCATATAATACTTTGCAGTTGGTATATATAGCACGGTATCAGCTAATGCCCTATTTCCTGCGTCACTGTAACCTTGACTAACATATTCGTTATATCTTGCGTCGAAGTAGTTTGTCATTGGGTCAAGTAACAATATGCCCCATTCATGATTAATTGTTGCAGTTCTTGTTTTATATGCACCAATATCTTTTGTGGACATATTATTCCAGCTAAAATGTCTAAAAGCGTCACGCAACATTACATTAGTATAGTCTGTTTTTGGAAATTCTTTAAGTGCTTCGTCTCTTGCTTTGTTTGCATGAGTAACGCCTACTTTATAAATTTCCCAAGTAGACATACCTTCGTCAACATTTAATATGCCTTCAATAAAGTTTGCCGCCCTCAATTTGGCTTTATTACTGTCATAATCAGAAGTAGCCGCCGCACTCATAACCATGTTATTGTCTGTAATCGAAATTGTATCCTGTGATTCAATAACATTATTTTGCTGTAAATCTTCAATAAGTTTGAGGGTTTTTTTACGCTTTTTGTCTGTAAAATTTTTCTTGTCTTTGTTAAACTTCTTGGCAATCTTATCAAATTCAGCGTCAATATCTGCTTTTGAAATAGATACTTCTTTTTTGCTTTGTGCTTCATTTGCCATAATATCATATGACTCTACAATATTAGGATTTTCTTTGATTTTGAATTCTTCATAATCCCATATATTACTTTCTGCAAATACTGCAACAGAAGAAAGTAACATACATGTTGTAATCATTAATGTTATTAGTGTTTTCTTCATTGTAATCTTCCCTTAATATAGTCTCCAAGTTCTAATTGTTTTCACTTATTGTAGGGTTAAACAAGGGAAACCTTTAATAAATATAGGTAAATTTACCCAAATTTCATTGTAATGTATAGCATGGCTTTTGTCCATAGGAAGTTTTGTCGAATAATATATTTAAAAAGAGTTACTAATTAATAATTTGTTATATTTTTGTTATTGAACTGTAGGAGTTGTTTTGTTATAATAGAACCGTAAGACAAACAGGACGCAAAGCGGCTGAAAACCGCTTGAAATAAGGATTTCATTAGGCAGGAAGTTCGGGGGCGGTCTCCCTGACCGCTCTACTTCCCATTTTGAGGATATGCTTCTGATAGGCTGTTTTCTGGGTCTCATTGTCGATTGAGACACTGAACATCAATAATTCATCCTTCAACTGCTTTGCCATTCTGGACACCAGCATGGTTCCCACATCCTTGAGCCAAACTCTGCCATCATAGACAAACCACTCATTTGCAGTAATATTGAATCGGGCAACGCTGCTGAACACATCAGCGAATAATTCACCGTTACCCTTGTCATCACAGGCATATTTGATATGAGGTTGTGTATTTTTCAGTATTTCTTGGATTTCAGCAGTACCCTTTGCAAATCTCTTTACAAATTTTTCATCATCCCCGGCAGCAGTGGAGGTCAATCCCTGCATTGCTTTCATTGCGGTTCTTTTCATGTAATCCGACCGCTCCAGCTTGGTTGTGTGCTTGTCATCCTTGCCTGCTGCATACGGAGAGTTTATAAAGGCTTCAATTGCTGCATTTGTATTGCCGGAGCACCAGTACAGCAGCTTGCCCATCAGTGCAAGGTCGGCCTCACTCTCACTGGTACACTTTTCACTTTGGTAATCACCGTTCCAGAGAGCCTTGAACACAGTATCCTTAGCAAGTCCTATTGAAAGGTAGTCCTTTGCTGTTCTGTTACAAGGATTATTTGTATCAGCTGATTTTTCCGATTTGGAATCGGAGAAATATTTATCAAATAACTGCTTCACTTGCTCTGAACGCTCTTTTATCGTAGTCAGTTCCCCATAGACATTGCCAGTCATGGTAAAATACCTTTTGGCTTTGTACATCTCAATGAAGCCTTTCTTCCTTCCATCTACCGGGATATCACCCTTGACAAAAATATGAAGACCTCTGCCACTGGGGGAATATTCTGTATAACTGTCCAGCATTGACACAATTTCAGCAGCTTCAGCAGTCAATGTACCATCCTCTGCAATTACCTTATCAAGGTCAATGCCGATAATACCGTTGTTATTGAATTCAAAGCCGATACCTTCATAATTGCCCACAGCCTTTACAGCATCAACAAACCTTGCCCACGTGTCCGGCTGTCCTGCCTTTGCGGCTTTGCCTGTAGCAGGATTGAAGGGTACTTTATTTGTGTGGCATACCCACTGTGGTAATAGCTTCAGTTCTTCTGGAATGCTTTCATATTGGTTCATTTCTTTTCTCACCTCACTTCACTTGCCGGGAAAAATAAATAGAGCCCGACAAATAGTTTTTTAAGACTATCTGCCAGGCTCTATAGGTGAGTCATTCGC
>JAAYTO010000039.1 GCA_012523755.1 Clostridium sp.
TCACACGCCATATCTTAGTAATCCCGGGGGCATTTCTTAAAAAATGATTTTCTTGCCTGAATATTAAATGCTGAAATGGCATTTTAAAAAACTCTCTTGTGAGAGTATTGGCAGGAGATGGGTTCATGCTTTTACCGTGTGCTAATTTTTTGATTGTATTGATATATTAATATTTTTAATGTATAATAATATTTAACTATATAGTCCGCTTATAGCAGTAGTATTGGCAAAAGCAGTTCTGAGGTATTTATTTGCAATCTTTTTACCCTCTTTTATTGAGTCTATTGTCTTACACGAACTTTCTTGGATGGCTAAAATTATTGTTAAATATTATTGTTTGACTATTGTGGCTAGAGGTAGTAAATTAAGTGTAAGGTCTCCGAATGTATCAAGTTTATAGATTTTACTATTTATAAAGCCTAGAGGAGGTTAGAATATGAAGGTTGAAAAAAAAGAGGTGGAAGGCGTAAAAATTGTAAAGCTTACAGGACAGATAAGAATCTCAACTCAAAATGAGTTCAAGGACTTGTTGGATAGCCTTGCAAAGGAGAATGAAGGGAAGACAGTGATAATCAGCCTAGATGGTGTAGTATACATGAACAGTGCAGGATTGGGTATTATTATTGATACTTATAAAAAACTCAAAGAGAAAAAGGGCAGAATGATTTTATGCAATCTTACCCCGGATATTGCAAAGCTTTTTGAGGTGACTAGGCTAAACAGGTTTTTGGAGATTTATGATACTGAAAATGAGGCTTTAAGCAAATTATAGTTATTATAATTTTATTATTGCAAATTTTGTGCTTGAAAATCAGTTATACTCCTGCTATAATTTGATAAGTGTGATATATGGTTTGATGTAATCAAAACAGTGGAGTGATTATTTTTCAGAACAAAGGCGTTCCTGGATGGGGTTTCTATACTTAATTCAGGTACGCTTTCTTGATTTTAAGGGGGTTATTATGGCAAAGTATTCAAAAGAAGACATACTAAAAATGGTCAAGGAAAAAAATGTTAAATTTATTCGCTTGCAGTTTACGGACATATTTGGGATATTAAAGAATGTTTCTATTACTTCGGAACAGCTGGGAAAGGCACTTGACAATAAATGCATGTTTGATGGCTCATCTATTGAAGGATTTGCAAGAATTGAAGAGTCCGATATGTACCTAAGACCCGATCCCGATACGTTTGTAATCCTTCCATGGGGACCTCAGAATGGAAAAGTTGCAAGGCTGATATGTGATGTATACAATCCCGATGGAACACCCTTTGCGGGCGATCCGAGATATGTACTTAGAAGGGCTTTGAAAAAGGCTAATGATATGGGATATGAAACCTTTAATGTTGGTCCCGAGTGCGAATTTTTTCTTTTTCAGCTGAACGCGGAAGGAAAGCCGACGATAATAACCCATGACAATGGAGGGTATTTCGATCTTGGACCTGTGGATCTCGGTGAAAATGCAAGAAGAGATGTTTGTCTTGACCTTGAAGAAATGGGATTTGAGATTGAGGCATCTCACCATGAGGTTTCACCCGGTCAGCATGAAATTGATTTTAAGTACAGTGATGCATTAAATACTGCGGATGCGATTTTGACATTTAAGCTTGTGGTAAAAACGGTGGCTCAAAGACATGGGCTTCATGCCACTTTTATGCCTAAGCCGATATATGGGATTTGCGGCTCGGGAATGCATATTAATACTTCACTTATTAAAGATGGAAAAAATGTGTTTTATGACAAAAACGGTTCTCTTGAGTTAAGTCAGGATGCCTATTGGTTTATTGGCGGTATTATGAAGCATATGAGGGCTATTACTTTATTGACCAATCCGATTGTTAACTCATATAAAAGATTAGTGCCGGGATATGAGGCTCCGGTGTATGTTGCTTGGTCTGCAAAAAACAGAAGTCCGCTGATAAGGATACCTGCTGCAAGAGGAGAAGCCACAAGGGTTGAACTAAGGTGTCCCGATCCGGCATGTAATCCATACCTAGCTTTAGCTACCATACTGGCAGCTGGCCTGGATGGTATTGAGAAGAAGATTGATCCTCCTGCTTCTACCGATACGAACATATTCGAAATGAGTAAGAAAGAAAGGGTGGGCAATGGAATATTATGTTTGCCCAAGAATTTGAAGGAAGCTATAGATGAGGCTAAGAAAAGTGAATTTGTAAAGCAGGTTCTTGGTTCTCACGTGTTTGATAAATTTATAATGGCCAAGGAAGAAGAGTGGTACAATTACAGAACAAGAGTGACCCAGTGGGAGATAGATAATTACTTGACAAAGTATTAGGGTCTATTGTTATTTGTTTTGCATATATTTTTATTTAGATAAAATTTTAATGGGGTGTATATTTTTGTTCGCATTTATTCAATGCACCTATTTTAATATGGAGGCTGTCACCTATGAAGGACAAAAGACCATTGATAGGTATAACACCTGGCTTTGATTATAGTGAAAACAGGATGTTTATAAACAGGGGGTATTGTGAAGCTATAAGCTTATCCGGGGGTATGCCTGTTCTTCTTCCCCTAACACAGGAAGAGAAATTGTTGTCGGAAATGATTGAAAACTTTGATGGGTTTCTTCTTTCGGGGGGACCGGATGTCGATGCGGTGCATTGGGGAGAATGGAACTTCAAATTTAATGGAGAAATATCCCCTTACCGCGACGGAATGGAGCTTTTTATTGCAAGACAAGCGATAGCTAAAGATAAACCGATTTTCGGTATTTGCAGGGGTATGCAGGTTATGAATATAGCAATGGGAGGCACAGTATATCAAGATATATATTCTCAAATTAAAGATAAAGAGCTTATAAAGCATTCCCAAAAAGCACCCAAATGGTATCCTACCCATACGGTCAAAGCGGAACGGGGCTCAAAAGTTCATAACGCACACAAGAAAGATTTTATATGCGTGAACTCTTTCCATCACCAGGCAGTGAGGGATGTTGCACCGGGTTTTATAGTGACTGCAAGTAGTGAAGATGGTATAATTGAGGCGATTGAGCATACAACCTGTAGATTTGCAGTAGGTGTTCAGTGGCATCCGGAGCTTTTGTGGGAGAAGGAATCATCTTTTTTGGAATTGTTTAAAGTTTTTGTTGAGTATACCGATAATAAATAAAAAAAGCTACTAAACCGAAAGAATCGGATTCTTAGAAGCAACGTATTGTTGCATGCTTGTCGAATTCAACGATGAATTTGGTCGAATAATATGGTGTTTTGTATTTGGGTTGAAAATTGTGATACAATATGATAGATTCATATTAACAACATGAGAGGTTTCTTAAAATGATTGATTGGGATTCAGTTATATTCTTTGTTTCGGTTTCGTTGCCCGAACAGCTTTTAATGGCATCATTTGCATGGTTGCTTCTGGGCAAGCTTGAAAAAGTGAGACTGTTGAATGTATTTGGTGTGGGAGTAGTAGCAGCAGTTTTATTTTATATAGTTAAGTCTTTAGCATCTAGTTCATTTTATTCTGTATTACCGCAGTTTGTTATCTTTACAGTGCTAATATGTATTGCATACAGGCTTAATTTTATTGAAACGATTATTGGAAGCTTGGTAACTTTAGTTGTTTTTGGTGTAGCACAGGGCACGATTATAAATACCATGTTTGTTATAGTCGGATTAACAGGACAGGATTTCGATGAGAATCTTTATGTGGTAGTAGCCAGTGCAATGGTTTACCTTATGGTAATGTTCCTGATGTGCTATGTTTTTTACAAAGCTAAAATCAACATACATTATTTGAGACAAAAAACTAAGGACAAGCTATATATAAGCCGAATCAGGTTTTTGATTTTACAATTGGCATTTGGGTATTTGAATTTATTTATTATATATACTTTGTTTTTCAATAATATTAATGTTTCTGAGACTACGATTAATAAGGTCTTGATTATATTGTGTTTAGCATTTAATATATTGTTTACCGTGGTTTTGGTAAAAAGTGTGTTTAAAATGGGGGATGTTATTAAAAGAGAGGAAGAACTAAAAAGAAAGTATGATGGAAGAGAGATTATACAGAATATAAATTACATATGTTCCCTGATTGACTCGAAGGAATATGAAGAAGTAAAGAGATTTCTGGAGTCTATGAAAAAAGATGTCGACGATAAGATTGTAAGCGACAAAAACAGCACTAATAGAACAGAGCGGTAGCTCATTCTATTAAATAAAAAAACAGGGGGATGTTATTATGAAGCGTAAAGTATTAGGGGTAGTATCAGCTGTATTGTTTGTAGTTGCAACTCTTGTTTCCAGCACGGCGTCATACTGGTTCTTCTATCAGCCAAGGGTACCGAAGGCACTACAGAAATGATTTACTTTACTTAAATGAGACATCTTCAATGAGAGAGCTTCAAGATGTAAATCTTGAAGGTTAAAAGTAACAGGTTACTTGCTACATATCAGTATATTAAAATAATATGAGTTTTTTTAGGCACCTGCTTTATGGGGTGCCTTTTTGATATTTACCTTTTAGTTGGCTTTGTGATGAAAAATGCATGTAGTTGGTTTCGTGGTATAAAATGCATGTATTTTGTTGCGAAATGCATCAAATCTATTATTTTTAAAAACATTGCTTTTCGCGGTGAATATGGTGCTTTTTGTGTAATATGCATCTAAAGCCATGAAGATTATAGTAAAATATAAGTAAGGTAAAACGATATAACATCTGAAGTTTGTGTTCGAGAAACTTTGCCCAGAAACTGCGTTTGTTGCTTGTATTGATTTTTATGCGAACAATAGGCGCAGTTTTTGGATGGATAACGAAATTAAGAAATGTCACAAAAAATGTCGCTGATTTCATTTTTATATTTTCTTCCGAAAGAACATTTCTGATCGGTTTTAAACACTATAATTCTTTCTTTTTGGTTAATTTGGGTGATCAACTGTTTGTTGGCTATAAAAGATTTGTGACAGCGGACAAAATTCGTATCGTTTAATTGTTTAAGCAAGCTGTCAAGGGATTTATGACAGGTTACCTGACCGTTTTTTGTGTAAATTATTGTGTCGCGTTTAAACCGCTCTATATACACTATATCATTGGTTTTGATTTTATAAAGGTTTGACCCGGATTTTACTTCAATATATTTGTAGTCATTTGATATAACCATGTGGTGGTCATGTATTCTCTGTAAACACTGTTCTAAGATTTCGTAGGTTACGGGCTTTTGAAGAAAATCAAAAGCATACACCTTAAAGGCATGAAGGACATATTCAAAATGCCCTGTTACAAATACAATGTAGGCGTAAGGATTGTTTTTTCTTATCTTTTCTGCCAGGGTATATCCGCTTTCCGAATCTTTCAAGTCTATATCAAGGAAAAAGGTATTCCCCTTTCCTGAAGCTATAACAAATTCTACGTCTCTAACATTGGTAGTTGTACAAAGGATTTCACCTTTAATTTTGTTATTATCTAAAATACTCTGGATCATGTTTGTGAATTGATCCAGAAATTCTTTATTATCTTCACATATTACAATTTGAAGCATTATCACCTCTCCAGTACAATTGTATTTTTTGTTTGAAATAAATTGTTGAAGAAAGAGACATTGATTAGTTCCATATTCCATAGTATACTATAAAAACTCTTATAAATAAATGTATTTTATTAAGCAATTACTATGGGGGGCATAAAATGAAAGTGAAGAAAAGTGTTCCAGAAACTTAAGTTTTGCAAATCCAGAGCCTGTAAATACTCCGTGGGGTCGAGCAAAACTCACTTCGTTCAAATAATGTTTTTCCGTCCACGTTGTATTAACAGACTCTAAAATTTGCTTCACGATGAATAAGCTTCCTGGAATAATAACTTGCTTTTATTCATATTTTAATAGTGTAAATTACTGTTTTAGCATTGACCTGCAATAGCGTTAACTATTAAAAGTGTACTGGATGTGATATCATGAACAGGAAAGAAAAGTATGGTGCAACAGCACTTAGCAAAAGCGATAGAAAGGTTCTTGACAAATATACCAAATATTATTCTAATTTTATTGAAAGCAATACTGCAAAGACAGTTATACACGAGGAAGAAAGATTTAAGGGTAAGCACTGATTTATTATGATTCAGAAAAATACAAAAGCAATCATTATTTTATTCAAATCCTAAGACTCTACCTTCTGTAAGGTGGAGCTTTTCTTTTAAAATCCAGTATAGAGTTCTTGGTGATTGGATTCACAAAGGGAAAGGATCAAAAACAATGGGACTTGTTGAACCCATGTTTTTGTTAGTGGATGAATTTTCCTTATAATTAATTAGACGAAATGTCTTGATGTATTAGCAATAATTAAGTATAATATACTGAGTGTCCCCATAAATATGCTGAATTGCTTTTATGGAGATAGTGAATAAGTTAATATTTGGCCGTGCTAGATGGGGAGGTAGCGGTGCCCTGTACCTGCAATCCGCTATAGCAGGGTTGAATTCCTATTTAAGGCATGTTTCTGTAAGGTCTGCCCTTTGTAAGTGGCGATGAAAACCGGGTCCTGCGCAATGGAAACCTATGAACCCCGCCAGGTTCGGAAGAAAGCAGCGGTAAGTAGATCTTTTCATGTGCCGTGGGGTTACCTGGTTAGAGTTAACTGCACTGGTAACGCTTGTATAGACATGACAAAGGTAGGTGCACGGCCGATTATTATATAACAAAATGAAATATCCAACGGGAGGGTTTTATTGCCCTTTAAGGTATGATATTAATCCGAAGGTATTTAAAAAGCTATTTAAGTTTTAAATAGCTTATTTTATATTATAGAGGGGTGGGGAGAATATTTTATGGCGTACTTGGCTTTATATAGAAAATGGAGGCCGATGGTCTTTAACGATGTAGTTGAGCAAGAACATGTTGTGAAGACTCTTAAAAACAGCATTAATTCCGGACGTATTGCCCACGCGTATCTTTTTAGCGGAACGAGGGGTACCGGTAAGACTACAATGGCTAAGATATTCTCCAGGGCTGTAAACTGCATAAACTCTAAAGATGGTGATCCCTGCAATGAATGTGAAATATGCAAGGGTATTCTTAACGGAAGCCTTTTAGATGTAATTGAAATAGATGCTGCTTCAAATAATGGAGTTGATAACGTAAGGGATTTAAGAGATGAAGTCATATACACTCCTTCCAAAGCAAGGTATAAGGTTTATATTATTGATGAGGTTCATATGCTTTCCACAGGAGCATTTAATGCACTTCTTAAGACATTGGAGGAACCCCCTTCCCACGTAATTTTTATTCTTGCAACTACAGAGCCTCACAAATTGCCTGCGACTATACTATCGAGGTGCCAGAGGTTTGATTTCAGGAGAATATCTGTCGGTAGTATTGCAAAAAGGATTGAGTATATTGCCGGGGAAAGTGGAATAGATATAAAGGAAGATGCATTGAGGCTTATTGCAAAATTGTCTGACGGTGCTTTAAGGGACGCGATAAGCATATTGGATCAGTGCATATCCCTTGGAAACAAGGAGCTGACATACGAGGATGTTTTAACTGTAGTAGGTTTGGTTACCGATACGTTTATTGTTGAGATTGTAGATGATATCAAGAACAGGGATGTTGGCAGGGTTCTTCAAGCAGTAAACAAATTGGTTATGGAGGGTAAGGACATATCCCAATTCGTTTCGGAACTGGTGCTATATTATAGAAACCTCCTTATATGCAGTTCGGTATCTGATCCCAAGGATATTATTGATGTTCAAGAGGATTCCCTTCAAAAGATGAAGGAACAGCTCAATGGGCTGGAACGGTTTGAAATAATGTCAATAATTAAGGAACTGTCTTCATTGGAGGGGGCGTTAAAGTGGTCTGCTCATCCGAGAATTTTGTTGGAGGCGGCTCTTATCAAGCTATGCGAAGGCAGAGCCAATCCGGCGGAACTGGGTATGATGGAAAGAATTCAAGTCCTTGAAAAGAGGATTAATGAAATTATGGAAAAGGGAATTGCTGTTCCCGGACATGTTGATAACTCTCATAAAGCTAGAGAGCTCGGGAATACTGATAAAGCTTCGGAAACTGATGTTAAAATCCGGGAAAAGAAAGGAACCAAAGCTGCGAGTATTAAGGGTCTTGAGGTCTGGGGAGATGTATTGAAGGAACTTAAAGACATGGGAAGAATGGTTCTTTATACCAATCTTTTGGATTCAAAGGTTATTGAGATAAGCAGTAAAGTAGTGGGAATAGTATTTAAAGGTGGCTGCAGCTTTAATAAAATGTATGTCTCAAAAGCTGAAAACCTTGAAGTTGTTGAGTCTTGTTTAAGCAAATACCTTGGGAAGGATGTCCGCGTAAAATGCCTCGATGAGGAAGAGAGTGTGGAAACAAGCAGAAAAGAAGAAAAGGATGAATTGATTGAAAAGGCACAAGATATAGCAAATAAATTGAATGTGGATTTAAATATAATTGATGAGTAAGTTTTTATTAATAGTATTTTCCAAAATTATTCTGGCATTTTAGGTATGTATTAATATATAATGTTTAATAGACATTTTCCAAATAGAAATAAGGATTTAAAAATATAAAATTGGAGGTAGATACTAATGGCAAGAGGTGGTTTTCCAGGATTTGGAGGCAATATGGGAAATCTGGTAAGACAGGCTCAGAAGATGCAGAAGGAGATGGAGAAAGTTCAAGAGGAACTAAAGGAAAAAACCGTTGAAGCATCTGCAGGGGGAGGAGCAATTACTGTAGTGGCCACCGGAAAGAAAGATATTAAGGAAATTATTATAAAACCTGAGGTTGTTGACCCTGACGATGTTGAGATGCTGCAGGATCTGGTTCTGGCAGCAGTTAATGAAGCTTTGAGGAAGGCTGATGAAATGGTATCTTCCGAGGTTGGCAAGATTACAGGTGGATTGGGTGGAATTCCCGGCTTATTTTAATTGATGTTTAAAGGATAAGGGTGAATATACATGAGCTTTTACGCAGCACCGGTTGCAAAGCTTATAGAAGAGTTTGAGAAGCTTCCCGGCATAGGTCATAAGACTGCCCAAAGGTTGGCTTTTCATGTTTTGAATATGTCCCAGGAAAAGGCGGACAGGCTTGCAAATGCAATAAGTGAAGCAAAGTTGAAAACCAAGAGCTGCTCTGTATGCGGTAATTTAACCGATTCGGATGTGTGCTCGCTTTGTAGTTCGCAAAATAGGGACAGGTCATTAATCTGTGTTGTCGAGGATCCGAGGGACGTAGCTGCAATGGAGAAGATAAGGGAATTCAAAGGTCTCTATCATGTTTTGCATGGTGCAATATCTCCAATGCAGGGAATCGGACCGGAAGATATCAAGATTAAGGAGCTTTTGGAAAGGATAAGCGAAGGCAATGTCAAAGAGGTTATAATTGCCACCAACCCCAACATAGAAGGGGAAGCTACTGCTATGTACATTTCCAGGCTGGTCAAGCCTTTAGGGATAAAGACTACAAGGATAGCACACGGAATACCGGTGGGCGGAGATTTGGAGTATGCGGATGAGGTAACCCTGGCCAAGGCTTTAGAGGGCAGGCGGGAGATATAGGGCGGTATTTTTATATTGTCACCATAAAATAAAGTTCTTCAACAAGTAAATAAAGTTCTTCAAAGCAGGAGAAATCTTAGATTAAATTCCAAGAAACCTCCTGCTTTTTTACATCCCTTTTTCCTTCCTTTTCCCATTCAACTCATTGAAATCACAACAATACCCCTTCCTTTTTCCTTACTCCTTAAATCTTATTCCTGTTCCAATTCTTGAAGAACTTTATTTTCA
>JAAYTO010000040.1 GCA_012523755.1 Clostridium sp.
CCTTTTTTTTGTTTTCTGACTTCTAATCTATAAGACATAACAAATATCCTCCCATTCCAGTAAGAGTGTTTTCATATATAAACAACTGCATATATAGAATATATTATATCATAGTATGCGTCAATATGCTACACATTTTGGTAAAAAATTAAAAAATTTTCTTCTCTGCGTGGATAATTAAAAGGATTTTGCAGGATGGAAAAATTTGATGGGTGTCAAACAAGCGACAAGTACCCTCAAAGTGTTGTAAAATATATATATAATAATAATACATGCTTGTAAAATGGAGGGGCATTAGTAAGTTTTATGGAATGTTTAAATTGTGGAAATTGTAAGACCGATAGCACAGCGTATTATTGTTTAATGAAGAATGACTTTGTGCTGAATGAGGAAACGACGTCCCGAGTTGTCGAAAAGAGCAGAACTGGTTGGAAAAAAGGACATCCAAGTTATGAGGTCAACAGGAGGAAAAGCCGAAAAAATGTTGAGGTGTGAGGAATGAATTTAGGGATAGAATGTTCTATCCCTATTATCTATGTGTGCCCAGTTATTTAAGTTTGCTTAAATATTGAAGTTAGAGTGTAAACTATGAAACCGCCGTATACGTGAACCGTACGTACGGTGGTGGGGGAGGACGGTAAATAAAATAATTATTTACCTCCTACCCGATTTATCAAGAGGAATTTCACGAAGCGAAATGACCAAAAAGCGAGCGGACTCAATGCTCCTGAGTTTTGTACATTGCCTAGTGAAGAAAAATCCGGAAGAAACATCTCCATGCTTGCGAAACTTAAGTTTCTGGAATATTTTTTCTCACCCCTGTTAAGAGTAATTAAATGACATCCATAAAATATATAATTCAAAATGATAATGTTGACAATAGTGGAAAAGGAGAATAATTATGCTTACAGGAAAGCAACGCAGTTATTTAAGAAGCCTTGCAAATGGTATTGACTCTGCGTTTCAGGTTGGCAAGGGTGGAGTCAATGATAATATGATAAAGCAGTTTAACGAGGCTTTGGAGGCTAGGGAGTTAATAAAAGTGACAGTTCTTAAGAATTCATTGGATGATGTAAGAGAAGTGTGCGATGAAGCCGCCAGACTTACAGCTTCTGAAGTGGTGCAGGTTATAGGCAATAAATTTGTTTTATACAAGGAATCAAAGGAAAATAAGGTTATAGAATTGCCTTAGGGGGCATGTTGCCCCCGGACTTTAGGTCCTGTCTTTTAAAAGGCTTTCAATTATTTCACTGTATATTGTTTGAGAATTCTTTTTCCAGTTTTCACAGATGCGACGTGCATCATTTTTAGTTCCAACTGTTATTTTTAAGTTAATAAGGGAAAAGTTATCCTCCCGAACCTGACATGATACAACAAAATCATTTTCATTTTCGGAAGAATATTCGGCAGAAACAAAGGTTTCATTTCTTATTTTATTCCTTATAATAGTTATGTTGTTGTCAATCAAACTCTTGATTCCTGCAGGAATATGGCTGGTAAAATAGCCAAGGGCCTGTTTGCCCGAAGGAGTGATAGCATAGAATGCTTTTTGGTCAACGATTTCGCAGGATAAATATTCTTGATTGCATAACTCATTGAGCAGCTGCTGTAGCATAAAATAGTTCATAAATTTGTTCTCAAGTATGATTTTGGTTATCTGAAGGTTGCTTATCTGAATATTTACCTTATCAATAATGTAAAGAAGAATAAGTTTGTTTTCCGCAAGTACTTTGTCGTTGTTATGACTCATGATTTATCTCCTCCATAAGAATAATACCGATTTATGGTAAGTATATTTCAATAATTGTTGAATGTATTATAACATAGTATTAGGGTTATATGCTATATTGCCCAAAATAAATCACACGGTAAAAGCATGAACCCATCTCCTGCCAATACTCTCACAAGAGAGTTTTTTAAAATGCCATTTCAGCATTTAATATTCAGGCAAGAAAATCATTTTTTAAGAAATGCCCCCGGGATTACTAAGATATGGCGTGTGA
>JAAYTO010000003.1 GCA_012523755.1 Clostridium sp.
GAAAAGCAAGGGTATTTAAGTCTTCTTAAATATTACCTTGAAGTTAGAGTGTAAACTATGAAACCGCCGTATACGTGAACCGTACGTACGGTGGTGTGGGAGGTCGGTAAATAAAATAATTATTTACCTCCTACCCGATTCAGTGGTTTCAGACGATTCTTCTGTGATTGCACAAGGGGTACGTCCCCCTGTGTTAGTCGTTGATGAGAGCCATAACCTCGGATCGGGTTCTGGCATCGGTCTTAATTATGCCTCTCAACGCAGAAGTCACCGTTTTGGAACCGGGCTTCTTTATACCCCTCATTGTCATGCATAAATGCTCAGCCTCTACCACCACCGCAACTCCTAAAGGATCCAAGGACTCCATAATCACATTGGCCACCTCACTGCTGAGACGCTCCTGAAGCTGTGGTTTCTTGGCAATAATATCAACTATCCTTGCAAGCTTGCTGAGCCCCATAATCTTGCCCTTCTTGGGTATGTAAACCACATGAGCCACCCCGATAAACGGAAGCAAATGGTGCTCACAAACCGAGTATATGGGAATGTCCTTTACCAGCACCATTTCCTCATGGTTCTCTTCCTTAAACACCTTCACCACCGACTTTGGATCCTGGTGCAGTCCTGCAAATATTTCCTCACACATCCTTGCCACCCTGTCAGGGGTTTCTTTTACTCCTTCACGGTCAGGATCTTCTCCTATTCCGATTAATATCTCTCTTACAGCCGCTTTAATACGCTCCTTATCTACCATGGCAATACCTCTTTCTATCCAAAATCACTCCGGATCAACTCTTTATAACACTTAAGTCAAAGAAAAATTTTCTTATATCGTTATATTCAATAAATACTCGAGCATCCCCTTAACACTTTGACAGCCAATAACTCCCAGTGACTGTCAGCTACTTATACATTATACTCCATAAATAAAAAAAGACAAAGTCAAAATCTTCATATAAAAAAAGCAAGGCATTATTACACCCTTGCTCTTATCTTGCTTTTCCCATGGTATTTGCTATATTCCCAGATAGTGTCTTGTATAATTCATTATAACTCCACTGAACATAAGACCTATCCCCATTAGAATTATACTCGATACTATTAAAGGCAATCCTGTCCTTCTTCCATTTTTTGTTGCCAGAATGCCCATAATCACTCCAACTACTCCAAAAATAAATGGATAGACAAACAAGGATAATATAGCTGAAATCCACCCTAATACCAGTAAAGCAACGCTGCTTTTACTTCCAATTCCGTGTTCCTTAATTCTTTCCATAATATCACCCTTGTTAAGTATTTGCATCTTTTAGTTTTCGTATTCATAAATTAGTGAATTTGCTTTGATTTTCAATAGTGGAAGTAACTTAAGTCTCTCAAATACTTTCCCTTAAATTTATTTAATGCACCCCCTATAAAAAATATAATGCACATTTATATATTAATAATACCTGCTATATCCCGAAAAATTATGAATTTAAATTAACTTTTTGTGAATTTGTGAACAGTTGTATGTGGTGTTTTACATATTATTTGCAGTATTGCTATTAATTAAAGTTGATATATTGTATTATATTTGCTAAACTAATTTTAATGTTTTATGTAAATCTAATTTAAATATTGTTTTTTTATTTTAAATGTTATAGGATATAAAAAAGTCTGTTATCTTATGATGCAGACTACTAAATATAAAAGTAAAAGGATGGTTAAAGTGTCTTCAGATTTTAATTTCTTAACCTCAAAGCAAAAAAAGGTTTATTCTGTAATTGAACAATTTATTAAGCAAAGGGGTATCCCTCCTACTGTCAGGGAAATTGGAGAGATGGTGGGAGAAAAGACCCCAGGTGCAGTACAGGGCATACTGAACCGATTAGAACAAAAAGGTGTTATTAAGAGAGAAGTTGGTATGGCAAGATCCATACAGCTTGTTTCAGACAACTCCCAATACGAATCTCATGTGTATTTACCGAAAATCAAGAAAGTAAGCGAACGAAACGTGGATGATCTGCTCAATATTTACAACATCGTAAAATATTTTCCACTTCCTTCAACTCTATTTGAAGAAGGCAAAGACTGCCTTAAAGAGTGTTTTATAATTAAATGTCCTGACAACAGTCTTTTCGAAAGTGGAATAAAGTACGATGATATTCTTGTAATAGACAGAGAGCAAGAGCTCAAAGACGGGGATATCGTTCTGGTATTGTATGAAAACCACGCTTTGCTAAGATTTTTCTACAAGCATGAAAATCCTGATTTCATTGTTTTAAAAGCCGACAGTAATTTACTTGATAAAGAAACTTTCGATAAAAACGAAGTTGCAATAATAGGAAGGCTTGTAGGTAAATATACTCAATATTAAAAAATATTTGCCCAGCTAAAGCTGAACACAGGGTTTCAATGGGGGGCTTCAATCCCCCATTGAGATCAAAAAAAGAGACTGTCAGAACGAGTGTGTAAAATAAAAACTCTTTCTGGCAGTTTTTTCATTAAACTCTGAAAAAACTGTTAGGAAATTGGCAAGAATTCAAAAAACAGTTTTTTTAGGAGGATGGGAAATATGAGTACAGTA
>JAAYTO010000041.1 GCA_012523755.1 Clostridium sp.
AATTAAAGAACTGTTGTAAGGATATTTTGTTTGGCATTATTATACCCCTGAAACTATTATTTTATAAGTAACATTATACTACATTTTAGAGGTTAATTCAACCAAATTTGCGGAAGAGCCCGGATGTACCCGAAATATGCACAAAAAACACCCTTGCCTATAAATTGATAAAATAATATATAAATAAAAGGATTAAACTATATATGAACAAAAGTTAATTGACATTTACCGTCATTGCTTTTGCTCGTGCTTGCTAAATGAAAAGCTCAAGAAAAAAGAAACTTAAGGAGCATTAGTCCCAATCGCTTTTGCTCAGATTTAGTCCGTAAAGGGTTGAAACAACAATAAACTGGAGGTTCAATTATGGGATTCTTTGATTTCTTATTTAATAACGGCAGCGGTATTAAGACGGATAACAACATTGGACCTACTCAAAGCAGACCACTGGATTTTCAGCCATATAATGAAGAGTTTTCTATGGATATGACAACAGAACCTTACGGATCTAACATGTTTGAAAGTAATAATACTTTTTCAAATAACGGCGTTGAGCTTCAGGACGCAAGGAACACACTCAGGCTGGTATACAGCGGTATCCTCGCAAAAGATTCCGCAGATGAACTATATGCAGTAGTAGGCTATGGAAACAATCTCGCCTGGGAAGATACCGAATCTTATCCCATGCACAAAATAAGCCACGATAAATTTGAGCTTATGCTTCCTGTCAAAAGGCCCGGTAACATCAACATCGCCTTTAAGGATGGTGCAGAGAACTGGGATAACAATTCCGGTATGAATTACAGTTTTAAAAACTATGTTTACGAGGGTAGCCAATAAGCTACCCTCCTCTCAATCCGGCACTTTTCTTCATTCTATGTATTAAGCCTCTTTAGATTCTTTTTCTACGCTGCCAATCGCGGTTCTTATAAACTTGATCTTAGTTTTTTCAACACTGGTCTCAATTGTTATCTCATCATCCTTAATATTTATTACCTTTCCTATAATACCCCCTGTGGTAACAACATTATCTCCCACTTGCAGGGCATCAAGCATTTGCCTGTGCTGCTTATCCCTTTTTTTCTGAGGAAGAATCACCATTAAGTACATGGCAGCAATAAAACCAATAGGAATTATCAGGGTACCTATTATATTCATATATTCCTGTGGCATAATAAACCTCCTTCTTGTATTATAATTTTATTATATATTTTATTAAAATTAACAACTTTATTTGTAACCATACCCTCTGAAAAACTCATTTCTAAAATCCCCGAGTCTATCCTCCATTATGGCCTGCCTGACGTTCTTCATCAGGTTTATTAAAAATCTTAAATTATGCCATGTAGTAAGCCTTATTCCAAGAACTTCTCCAACTTTTAAAAGATGCCTTAAATACGCCCTGCTGAAATTCCTGCAGGTATAGCAGTCACATTCGGAGTCAAGGCTTGAATAGTCTCTGGCATAAACAGCATCTCTGATTATTATTCGCCCACTACTGGTCATTACCGTTCCATTCCTACCTATACGGGTGGGATGCACACAGTCAAACATATCTATTCCCCTTATTGCCCCCTCAATCAGGTAGTCGGGACTGCCCACACCCATCAAATACCTTGGCCTATCCTCCGGAAGCAATGGAACGGTGTGCTCAAGCATAGCATACATTTCTTCCGCCGGTTCTCCCACACTCAACCCTCCAATGGCGTATCCGGGGAAATCCAATTCCAGCAGTTCATAGGCACTCTGCTCTCTGAGCTCCTTGTACATACCCCCCTGCACAATACCGAAAAGAGCCTGCTTATCGGTATTACGGTGAGTCTGTTTGCACCTTTTTGCCCATCTTGTGGTTCTTTCCAAGGATTTTTTTGCATAATCATACTCAGCGGGATAGGGAATACATTCATCAAAGGCCATTATTATATCGGCACCTAAGTCATTTTGTATCCTGGTAGCCATCTCTGGAGTAATAAAACGCTTTGAGCCGTCAATATGTGACTTGAAAGTCACTCCTTCTTCCTTTATATCCCTCAGGTCACTAAGGCTAAAAACCTGAAACCCTCCACTATCGGTGAGAATCGGCCTGTCCCAGTTCATAAAACCGTGAAGGCCTCCCGCCCCTTTAACTATATCCTCTCCCGGCCTCATATGGAGGTGATATGTATTACTCAATATTATCTGGGCTTCGATTTCCTTAAGCTCATCCGGTGACATTCCCTTAACGGTTGCCTGAGTTCCCACCGGCATAAACGCCGGAGTATCAAAGCTCCCGTGGGGAGTATGAACCCGCCCCAATCTTGCCCCTGTTTGTTTACACTTTTTAATTAATTCATATCTTATTGCACTCATACTCTTTCCAATTCCCTTATAATATTTTTATATATTTGTTTCTCAAAAACCCTTTTACATTAGTGAGGTTTAGCAAAGTTTTGGATGCTTTAAAAACTGCTTCTCAACTAATTTACTTGATAAACATAGCATCTCCAAAGCTAAAGAACCTGTACCTCTCCCTAACCGCCATATTATATGCTTCCATTACCCTGTCCCGTCCTGCCAAAGCACTAACAAGCATAATAAGCGTGGATTCCGGCAAATGAAAATTCGTAATCAATGCATCCACCACTTTAAATTTGTATCCGGGATAGATAAAAATATCGGTCCATCCACTTTCAGGATTTATCCTTCCATTGTCATCGCCCACCGTCTCCAAAACCCGGCAGCTTGTGGTGCCCACAGCAATTACCCGTTTTCCCTTTTCCTTTGCCGAATTTATCTTCTGGCAATCCTCTTCGTTTATCCTGTAGTACTCACTATGCATTTTATGTTCCAGTACATCTTCAACCTTCACAGGTCTGAAAGTACCCAAGCCCACATGCAGCGTGACATAAGCAATGTCCACGCCCTTTTGCTCTATTTCCTTCAAAAGCTCATTGGTAAAATGAAGCCCGGCAGTAG
>JAAYTO010000042.1 GCA_012523755.1 Clostridium sp.
TATTGCATGAGGAAGTTGAAGCATACTTTAAAGACGCAGAACAAAATGATTTTCTTGCCTGAATATTAAATGCTGAAATGGCATTTTAAAAAACTCTCTTGTGAGAGTATTGGCAGGAGATGGGTTCATGCTTTTACCGTGACTTATTTTTGTAATTATATTGCATTATAAATAGCTTCATGTTACAATTAAATAAATAAAGACGAGATGAGTTAGTTTAAATTGATGAGAAGAGAAGAGATGAGGCGAGGAATAGTCATAGAATTGTATTCAAACGCCGGATTCATCTAATCTGGCGTTTCTTATAGTCTTCTCTCATGTCTTCCTTTTTAAGTAAGGAGGAATCAAAATGTATTATCCCGAATTTGACCGGGTTGTAAAGCTGGCTGAGCATTATAATGTCATACCTGTTTCAATGGAAGTTCATGCTGATATGGAAACACCTATAAGCCTTTTTAAAAGGTTTGAGGAAAGCAGGTTCTGTTTTCTTTTAGAAAGCATTGAAGGGGGTGAAAAATGGGGCAGATACTCAATCATTGGCAGAGAGCCTTTTCTTATAGTAAAGAGCTATAAAAACAAAACCATAATCGATAGCAGGGATGAAGGACAAAAAGAAGTTGAAGGAAACCCGGTGGAAATTATACGAAATCTCATGGGAAATTTTAAAGGTGCAAATCTTCCATATCTGCCGAGGTTTAACGGAGGAGCGGTGGGATACTTCGGTTATGATTTAATACGCTATTACGAAAACTTGCCAAATATGCCTCAGGATGATTTGGAGCTCCCGGAAAGCTATTTCATGTTCTCCGATGAAGTGCTTGTGTATGACCACCTTAAGCAAAAGATTCATATAATTGTTAATCTGCATGTTGGGGGAAACCTTCAAAGGTCATATAACAGTGCGGTTGACAGGATAAAAGCGATACACAGGGAGATTGTGGAGACAAGGTGGAAAACCAACGGGGATTTCAATTTAAAGCTTAAAAATAACAATAAAGAAATCGAATTTACCGGCAATATTTCAAAAGCATTTTTTTGCGATAAGGTTTTGAGGGCAAAAGAGTATATAAGAAACGGAGAGATATTTCAGGTGGTTCTGTCGCAGCGTTTATGCATTGAAACCAACGAGAACCCCTTTAATGCTTACAGAGCACTTAGGATAGTTAATCCTTCACCCTATATGTTTTATCTGAAGTTTGATGATTTTAGGATTGTGGGCTCTTCACCGGAAATGCTGGTCAGGGTCGAAAATAAAATCGTGGAGACCTGTCCCATTGCGGGAACCAGAAGACGGGGCAGGACAAAGGAGGAAGACCGGGCTTTAGAAGAGGAGCTTTTAAAAGATAAGAAGGAAATTGCCGAACACACAATGCTCGTGGACCTGGGCAAAAACGATATAGCAAGGGTGTCAAAGCTTGATACTGTCACGGTTAAAAACCTTATGCACATTGAAAAATACTCCCATGTGATGCACATGGTCACAAATATTCAAGGGGAAATGAGGGAGGATAAGACGACCTTTGACGCTATGATGTCCCTTATGCCTGCCGGTACCCTGTCCGGGGCACCGAAGGTAAGAGCTATGGAGATAATTGATGAGCTGGAAACAGTAAAACGGGGTCCTTATGGTGGGGCTATCGGGTATCTCAGCTTCAACGGAAACCTTGACAGCTGCATAACTATAAGGACTATGATATTCAAGGACGGAAAGGCATATGTTCAAGCCGGTGCCGGCATTGTGGCAGATTCCGATCCGGAAAAGGAATATGAGGAGTGTCTCAACAAGGCAAGGGCACTTCTTGAGGCTTTAGAGGAGGCGGGGAAGATAAGATGAGATAAATGTAAAAAATAATGAGTAGTTGAGTTGAGAAGAGAGGAGAGTTTAAAATGTTGAGAAAAGCAATTACAAAGCTGATTGAAGGAAAGAACTTAAGTGAGGCTGAGATTGTTGAGGCATTAAGCTGCATTATGGAAGGAAAGGCCACCCAAGCACAGATTGGCAGTTTTATAACAGCATTAAGAATCAAGGGCGAGACCACTGAGGAGATAACCGGTTGTGCCAGGGTAATGAGAGAAAAGGCGGAGAAGATCAGTCCGAAGGTGGAATACTATATTGATACCTGCGGAACGGGAGGGGATTGCACAAACACCTTCAACATTTCCACTGCAGTGGCCTTTGTTGCTGCTGCGGGGGGTGTAGCTGTTGCAAAGCACGGTAACAGGTCGGTTTCCAGCAGAAGCGGCAGTGCTGATGTTTTAGAGGTCTTAGGTGCCAATATTGACCTTAGCCCTATACAGGTGAAGGAGTGTATAGAACAGGTGGGAATTGGTTTTATGTATGCCCCTGCTTTCCATAAATCGATGAAGTATGCAGCCGGACCGAGAAAGGAACTGGGGATAAGGACGGTGTTCAATATACTGGGGCCTTTGACCAATCCTGCAAACGCGAGGGGTCAGCTTTTGGGAGTGTTCAATGAAAAACTTACGGAGCCTGTGGCGAAGGTGTTGTTGAATTTGGGGGTTGAAAGAGCGATGGTGATACATGGCATGGATGGGATGGACGAAATAACCACAACCACCGCCACTAAAGTTTCGGAGGTTCGGGACAATGAGGTTACTAATTATGAAATAAATCCTGAGAGCTATGGTTTTAAGCTTGTCTCAAAAGAGGATTTGACAGGAAAGGACGCAAAAGAGAATGCACAAATAATTCTGGGAATCTTTAACGGTGATAAGGGCTGTAAAAGGGACATTGTTGTACTGAATTCTGCGGCAGCTTTGTATGTGGGAAAGGTTGCTTCCTGTATTGAAGAGGGAATTGTGCATGCACAGGAAATTATCGATAGCCAAAAGGCATTAAAGAAACTCAATGAATTTATAGATATGACCAACTCCTTTTTAGAGCGTAAAGTGCTGTCGAGTTGATTATGGGATTAGTGGGATAAAAAGTGTCGAGCCAGTTACACGGTTATTATGACACGGTGAAGAGCTGTTGAGCCGGCTACATGGTTGTTGTGATATAGTGAAGAGCTGTTGAGCCGGTTACACGGTTGTTGTGACACTTCAAAAAGATTTTGAGCCGATGGGAGGGCTAAGATGATACTGGATAAAATTGTTGAAAAGAAAAGGATGCAACTTAAAGATGAGATGAGTAAAATTTCTATAGAGGGTTGGAAGCAAAGAATAAAAAGACCGGGACTGCACAAGCCCCTGGACTTTTATTCGGCACTTAAAAACAAGGATTCTGTGTCTATTATTGCGGAAGTAAAAAAAGCATCACCGTCAAAGGGACTTATAAAAGAGGATTTTGATCCTGAAGAAATTGCAAAGGAGTATATAGATTCGAGGGTTCAGGCCATTTCTGTTCTTACAGAGAAAAATTTTTTTCAAGGTGATGAAGAGTACCTTATAAAAATAAGACGGTTTTGCCCGCTGCCAGTTTTGAGAAAGGATTTTATAATTGATCTTTGGCAAGTTTACCAATCCCGATGCATAGGGGCAGATGCTATATTGCTGATTGTTTCCCTTCTTAGCGATGAGGATTTGAAGAAGTTTCAGGTGGTTGCGGGTATTCTCGGCATGCAGTGTCTGGTGGAGGTTCATGACGAAGCTGAACTTGAAAGGGCCTTGGAATCCGGTGCTAAAATAATTGGAATTAACAACAGAGATCTTAAAACCTTCGAGGTGGATATAAAGAATACCGAAAAGCTCCTTTCCCGAATACCTAATGACAGGGTGGTGGTCAGCGAGAGCGGAATTAGAAGCAATGAGGACATAAAATATTTGTATGATCTTGGCGTGGATGCGGTATTGATAGGGGAAACCTTTATGCGGGCTCAATCCATCAGGGAAAAAGTAAAGGAGTTAAGAGCGGTGGGATTATGACAGGGGTTAAGATTTGCGGTTTGAGAAGAAAAGAGGATATCGAGTATGTAAACCGGTATATGCCTCAGTTTGTAGGCTTTGTGTTTGCCGAAAGCAAGCGCAGGGTTACAAAGGAATGGGCTAAAGAATTAAGGGATGGGCTGCTGCCCAGTATTAGAGCTGTGGGAGTGTTTGTGAACGAGGACATGGAGAAAGTTGTAGATATAGTAAAATACACCAGATTAGACTGTGTTCAGCTTCACGGTGACGAGACGCCGGAATATATTGAGCAGCTAATGGAATCCATAAAAGATAATGAGGGTAAAAAGATTGAAATATGGAAGGGCATAAGAGTTAAAAATGAAGATTCTCTTAGGCGGATGTCCGAATACAGTGTGAATGCTTTTATCCTTGATACCTATGTTGAAGGTAGCTATGGTGGTTCTGGCAGTGTATTTGACTGGCATCTTGCTGCATTTGCCAGTGAATACGGCAAAATTATCCTTGCCGGTGGACTGAATCCCCAAAATGTGAAGGAAGCGGTGGAGAGGGTAAAGCCCTTTGCTGTAGATGTAAGCAGCGGTGTTGAGACCGATGGCTTTAAGGATGAGGCAAAAATAAAGGAGTTTATTAGAAAGGTTCGGCAATGTTAAAGCAGCATTGCCGTATATTTGTCTGAGAAAATTCTTTAATATTTATGTATTCATAGTATGTATTCATAGCTGATAGTCAAAAAAGTAAGTAAAAATATGGAAAAGCATTATGAAGTAAGCTGCAGAGCCTGTTAATACTCCTTGGGGTCGAGCAAAACTTGCTCTGGGGGTTACGAGAAATAATTTGAAATATGGAGATATTTTGAGATTTGTTAAGATAATCCCTTCTAACAATAATATATTTAAATGCAAAGGTCAAAGAAAGTCAAAGTCTAATGTTGAAGAATAATTAAAAAAATAGTATAAATAATAGTGTAAGGATTATTAAAGGTCAAAACCAAAAACAATCAAGGAAATAATATTTATGGAGGTGTCGTTTATGTTCGGATTAGTACCTTTTGGAAGAAGAGGAATAGGAATAGGAAGAAGGAATGGAGATTTGTTTGATATTGACAGCTTTTTTGATGATTTCTTTAATGATTCGGCATTTCCTGTGTTTTTCGGAAGCGGTAGCAATATGAGGGTGGATATCAGTGAAAACGAGAAGGAATACGTACTTGAGGCAGAGATGCCGGGAGTGAGAAAAGAGGACATCAGTATTGAAGTCAATGATAACAGACTGACCATAAGTGCGAAACGAGATGAAAAGGTTGAGGAAAAAAGAGGTAATTACATCAGAAAAGAGCGAAGAGCCAGCAGCATGGCAAGGTCATTTTCCGTTGAAAACGTTGAAAGCGATAAAATCACTGCAAAACATGACAACGGTATTCTGACTTTGATACTTCCGAAGAAGGAGCAGAGCAGGCCGGAAGGAAGGAAAATAGACATTTCATAACACAAGGTATATATGTCATGATGTAGGGTCGTAATGTCATGATGAAACCTTATGCTTCCCTTGCAAGAAGTAAAGTTTGCAAGGGAAGCCGATATTATTTTGCAATTTATTGTAATAAAATATTAATGATGCATTAGGGTTTTTGTTCTATTGGAATAATAATTAATCTCCTTCTTAAGACAAGAGCAATATAAAATTTTGTATTTAAAAAGGATGGATATCCGGTGTATCAAAACTCATGCAAGGGAGGTGCTTTATGCAGTATAAGGATTATTACAAAATTCTTGAGCTTGATAAGAATGCTTCTTCGGAGGATATTAAGAAGAAATACAGAAAGTTGGCTAAGAAATATCATCCCGATGCCAATCCCGGCAATAAGCAGGCCGAAGAGAAATTCAAGGAAATCAATGAGGCTTACGAGGTTTTGGGAGATGAGGAGAAGAGAAAGAAGTACGATAGCTTTGGAAATGCGTACAACTTCCAGAACGGATACGATTTCGATCCGTCGCAGTACGGATTTGGAAACGGTGTGAGATATGAGTTTAGAAGCAGCGGCTCAAGCGGTTACAGCGACTTTTTTAACATGTTTTTCGGCGAGGACGGCTTTGATTTTGACAGCATTTTTAATTTTTCCGGTGGAAACAACAGGCGGGTAAGAACACCGCAAAAAGGAGAAGATATTCAAGCGGAACTGGAAGTAACTCCCGAGGAAGGCTTTCACGGAGTAGAAAAAAGGATATCTATCCGGGGCAAAGAGGGCGTAAAGAGCCTGTCCTTTAAGATTCCCAAGGGTGTAAAGGACGGAGAAAGGATAAGATTGCGGGGACAGGGGGAGCCCGGTTTTTATGGCGGTGAAAACGGTGACCTGTTTCTTACCATCAAGGTAAAATCCACAGATCGTTTTTGGCTTGAGGGAAACAATTTGGTAACGGCTATAAATGTAATGCCCTGGGATGCTGCTTTAGGAGGAGAGTTGGCTGTTGATACCATAGATGGAAGGATTATGGTTAAATTACCCAAAGGAATACAAACCGACAACAAGATACGGGTTGTAGGTAAAGGATATATTGACAGGACGGGAAGGAGGGGCGATTTATATATAAGGGTCAGGATTGTGAATCCGAGCCATTTAACCAGCGAGATGAAAGGGCTTTATGAAAAGCTAAAGATGGCTTCACAAGGGAGATAAAACACGGAGAGGAAGGTGTATTGAATAAATGTGAAGAAAAATAACAGGCGATATAACTTGCTTCACAATGTTTCTTCCACATTTTTCTTCACTTAAATAATATACACCCACAGAGAGGAGGGATAGTAATGAACATAGAAAGATTTACTGAAAAGGCACAGGCGGCGATTTCTACAACTCAGGATGTTGCGGTGAGGATGGGACACCAGCATGTTGACGGGGAACATATCCATTTTGCCTTGGTGACCCAGGAAGACGGACTTATTCCCAAATTGATCGGTTATATGGGACTAAATGTCCAAATGTATGCAAAGGATATTGAGACAGAATTGGAAAAACTTCCGAAGGTGTCCGGAAGTGGGGCATCTAGCATGTATGCAACTAGGCGTTTTAATGAGATTTTGCTCCATGCCGAAGATGAGGCAAAGCGTTTTAAAGACGAATACACCGGTGTTGAGCATATTTTTATGGCATTATTAAGAGAAAAAGGCACACCTTCTCAAACGATATTCAAACGTTACGGAATTACTTTGGAAAAGTTTATGGCCGGCCTCGGAAAGGTGCGAAGCAACCAGAGGATAACATCTAAAAACCCGGAAGAGACGTATGATGCATTAAAAAGGTTCGGACGGGATCTGGTGGAGCTTGCAAGGCTGGGCAAGCTTGATCCTGTAATAGGCAGGGATGCGGAAATAAGGCGTGCCATACGCATATTATCCCGAAGAACCAAGAACAATCCGGTGCTCATAGGAGAACCTGGGGTGGGAAAAACCGCAGTGGTGGAGGGCTTGGCTCAGAGAATCCTTAAGGGAGATGTACCGGAGGGTCTAAAGGACAGGACTATTTTTGCCCTTGATATGGGGGCTTTAATTGCTGGAGCAAAATACCGGGGTGAGTTTGAAGAAAGGCTTAAGGCTGTTTTAAACGAAGTTAACAAGTCTGACGGAAGAATTATTTTGTTTATCGATGAGCTCCATAATATTGTGGGGGCAGGAAAGGCAGAGGGTGCCATGGATGCAGGCAATATATTAAAACCTATGCTGGCAAGGGGTGAACTTCACTGCATTGGAGCCACTACCTTAGATGAGTACAGAAAATATATAGAAAAGGATGCCGCCCTTGAAAGAAGGTTTCAGCCCATTTTGGTAGATCAGCCTACGGTGGAGGATACCATCTCGATTTTGAGGGGATTAAAGGAGCGGTTTGAAATACATCATGGGGTTAGGATAACCGACAGTGCCATTATTGCATGCAGTGTGCTGTCCAACAGGTATATCAGTGACCGTTTTCTGCCGGACAAGGCTATTGATTTGATGGATGAAGCCGCTGCTATGATCAGGACTGAAATTGACAGTATGCCCACAGAACTCGATGAGATTCAAAGAAAAATTATGCAGCTAGAAATTGAGAGGCAGGCTCTTAAAAAGGAGGAAGACGAAATATCCCGGGACAGGCTTTTGACTTTGGAAAAGGAAATATCATCCTTTAAGGAAAAGTCCGATAGAATGAAGGCTCAATGGGAGATGGAAAAGGAGAACATAAAGAGGGAAAAAGAGCTGAAGTCGCAGATAGAAGAGGTCAAAAGACAAATTGAAGAGGCGGAGAGGACATATGACCTTGATAAACTGGCAATTTTAAAGCATGGAAAGTTTCCTGAACTGCAAAAGAGCTTGGAGGAAGAGAAACAACGCAAAAAGATAAGTGAAAATACTCTTTTAAAAGAAGAGGTTACCGAAGAAGAGATTGCTGAAATTGTGTCACGATGGACAGGGATTCCGGTAACAAAGCTAGTGGAAAATGAAAAGGATAAGCTTTTAAATCTTGAGGGTATATTGCATAAGCGGGTTATCGGGCAGGATGAAGCGGTAAACGCAGTAAGCGATGCTGTTTTGAGGGCAAGATCCGGACTTAAGGACCCGAGAAAGCCCATTGGTTCGTTTATATTCCTTGGACCTACGGGAGTCGGTAAGACCGAGCTGGCAAAGGCATTATCCGAGGCTCTTTTTGACAGCGAGGACAATGTGGTTAGAATCGATATGTCGGAGTATATGGAAAAGCATTCGGTTGCAAGGCTTATTGGTGCACCTCCCGGTTATGTGGGTTATGAAGAAGGCGGGCAGCTTACCGAAACAGTGAGGAGAAAACCCTATTGTGTAATACTCTTTGATGAGATTGAAAAGGCACATCCGGAGGTTTTCAATGTGTTATTGCAGCTTTTGGATGACGGACGGCTGACCGACAGCCAGGGAAGGACCGTGGATTTCAAAAACACTGTTGTTATAATGACGTCAAACATAGGCAGCCAACATCTTTTGAGCGGTATAAAAAACAACAGTGAGATTGATGAAAATATAAGAAATGTTGTAATGGGAGAACTGAATAGACATTTTAAGCCCGAGTTTTTAAACCGTGTGGATGAGATTGTCATGTTTAAGCCTTTGAGAATAGAGGAAATTGTTAAGATCATTGATCTTGTTTTAATGGATATTCAAAAAAGGCTCGACGACAGAAGGATCAGGCTCAATGTATCGGAGGCGGCAAAGCAGCACATGGCTGAAAATGCATATGATCCCGTGTTTGGTGCAAGACCTGTAAAGAGGTATGTTCAAAAGCACATTGAAACGGTAATAGCTAAAAAAATTATTGCCGGAGAAATAACAGAAGACACAGATATCGATATAGATGTGGAGGAGGACAAACTTACAGTTGTTGCTAAAAAATAAAAGTTCGGGTGTTAATTAAATACATGGAGAATGCAGCAGTGTATTTTTCATGTATTTTTTATTATACCCCGATCCAAATAAATTTTTACTTTTATAGAAAATTTACTTGTATTAAATGAAAGAATATCATTGCATTTTCCTATTTTGTCAATATTTGCTCAAGGTTTTGCTGAGGTACAAACCCTTGACAAATACGCCTACAAACATTATAATGATATTAATAAAATGATAATATCAAACGGAAGATATCAGTGGTGGGGTGATAGTATTGGGTGGAAATATAGTTAACAAGCAGGGTCTGACAGAGGAGCAGTTTTTATCTGCTTATGATGCAAGCAAATTTGAAAGACCGTCAGTAACAGTTGATATGCTGGTTTTTACCGTTACCGACGAAGAAAAGGAGAATTACAGAAAGCTTCCCAAAAAGGTCTTGCGGCTCTTGATGATAAAAAGGGGTGATCATCCGTTTATCGGTCAATGGGCGCTTCCAGGCGGTTTTGTGAATATGAATGAGAGTTTGGATGAGGCGGCTTTAAGGGAGTTAAAAGAAGAGACGAACATTGATAATATTTATATGGAGCAGCTTTATACATGGGGGGATGTAGACCGGGATCCTCGTACAAGAGTGATAAGTGCCTCCTACATGTCCCTAGTGGACAGTTCAACCTTGGATATTAAGGCCAGTGATGACGCCGATGATGCCAGATGGTTTACCGTGTCGTGCAAAATGTATCAGGAGCAAAGGACGGTTACGGAGAACGGATATGTATTACAGCGGTGGTTTAAATTAACCCTGTCCAATGATGACGATGAACTTTATGCAATTGTGAAAACAGAAAAGACTATGGAGGGAAAAATAGCAAGTATTAAAAGAGAGATTGTGGAATCCCACGGAATTGCTTTTGACCATGCAAAGGTCATACAATACGGAATTGAAAGGCTTAGAAATAAAATAGAATATACGGATATTGCATTTAACCTTATGCCCAGCCGCTTTACCCTGACCGAGCTTCAGCAGGTTTATGAGATAATCCTTGACACGGAGCTTTTAAAAGCCAATTTTAGAAGGAAGATTGCCAATATGGTGATAGAGACCAATGAGTATACAAAGGATGCAGGGCATAGGCCGTCAAAGCTGTTCAGGTTTAATTCCGATTGGGAAAATGCTTAAGGATGAAGAAAGAGGTGGCATATATAAGTTGCAGAGGAGGGCTTTTTTATTTGAGAACTTTTGGGTAATGTGTTAGTATTATATCTTAAGGAGATCAAATTATATGGGTTTGTTTTTTCTCAAACCTTTTAAAACTATTATAAGAAGGTGATTTAATTGTTTATTGTAGGGCTTAACGGGAGTCCAAACAAGGATGGAAATACAAAGTTTTTATTGAATACTGTGCTGGAAGAAGCAAAGAATCTGGGAGCGAAGACTATGATATTGGAGGTACAGGAACTTTTGGACTCTACCAAAAATCCGTTTTGTGTTGTTTGCAGCAATCCGTGTTCCGGTGTTTGTTATGAGGGTACGAAGCTGGAGGAAGCTTATGAAACCTTGAAAAGGGCAGATGCTATAGTTATGGGTAGTCCTGTGTACTTTGGAAGTGTTTCTGCACAGCTCAAGGCTTTCTTTGATAAGACCCGAAAGCTAAGGGGAGAAAAGGCTTTCTGCAACAAGATAGCCTGCGGAGTCACAGTGGGGGCTTCCAAATACGGTGGACAGGAAACAACCATGAAGGCATTGCATGATATAATGCTGGTTCATGGAATGACTATTGTTGGTGATGGATATACTGAGTATGATTGCGGACATCATGGTGTGTCGGCACAAAAGCCTGCGGAAAAGGATGAGTTTGCTATAAAACGTGCGGGAATACTTGCTAAGCGATTAGTAGAAGCTTGCAAGGAAAAGGGAATAGAGTAACATAATCAACTGAAGAAAGATATGGAACAAACTTAAGTTCTTAAAATGTTTTTCTTCTCAAAAACTTTTGCAGTGAGTGGGTGGGGGCAGGATGCTCCCATTTTTATGACTTTTTTTAACGGTTACAATAAAAATAATAGAATATTAAAATGAACAAGGTGAAGATATGGGTGATAAATTCTCAAGAACAGAATTACTAATAGGAAGGTCATCACTGGAGATTCTTAAAAAAAGCAAGGTAGCAGTGTTTGGAATTGGTGGAGTGGGTTCTTATGTGGCCGAGGGATTGGTCAGGTGTGGAGTGGGAAGTCTGGTTCTGATTGATAATGACTGCATTGTTCCTTCGAATATCAACAGACAGCTCCATGCTACAAGTAAAACCTTAGGCAGACCCAAGGTTGAGGTTATGAAGGAGAGAATACTTGAAATAAACCCGGAGACGGAAGTATGCATCCATCAGGAATTCTATCTTCCCGATACTAAGGAATGGCTTGTATCAAAGGACTATGAGTATATTGTCGATGCAATCGATACCGTTACAGGGAAAATAGGTCTTGTGGTTCAAGCAAAGAATATGGGTATACCTATTATCAGTAGCATGGGGGCAGGCAATAAATTGGATCCCACAAGGTTTGAGGTGGCGGATATTTTTGAGACATCGGTTTGTCCTCTTGCCAAGGTTATGCGAAAGGAACTCAGGAACAGGGGAATTAAATCGCTCAAGGTTGTATATTCAAAAGAAGAGCCAATAAAAAATAAAGATAATCCGGGCATCAATGAAAACTGTATTTTGGGCGAGAGTACCGAAAAAGATGTTGGCACAAAGAAGAGAATACCGGGAAGCATTTCCTTTGTTCCGTCGGTTGTAGGACTTATAATTGCAGGCGAGGTAGTAAAGGATTTAATAGGATACAAAAATGAGCAAATATTTACTTAATATTTTGTGTTATTAGTGCTATAATTAATATAATATCCTGTATCAGAGATTATTTGCAGAGTATCATGGGAACAAATAGAGGACGTGTATTTTTAAGGTTTTGAAGTCGGGAAGTTTATCGTGTTAAAAAGCATTAATTGTGCAAAAAATACTACGAAGGAGTGCTAAATGTTTAATAAACGCATTAATATATTTACCGGGCATTTCGGAAGCGGAAAAACGGAGGTATCCGTTAATTATGCTCTGAAGCTTTCCGAACAGGGGAAGAAGACAGCAATTGTAGATCTAGATATAGTTAATCCCTTTTTCAGGACAACTGATGCAAAAGATGTATTAGAGTCAAAGGATATCAGGGTGGTTACACCGATGTATGCCAATACTAATGTTGATGTTCCTGCATTGCCTGCCGAAATAAATACATTGTTTGAGAAAAAGGAGTATAATGTGGTTCTTGATGTAGGCGGTGATGATTTAGGGGCAAGGGCATTGGCAAGGTATAAAGAAGAGATAGTCATGGACAGCTATGAAATGTTTTTTGTTATCAATACAAAAAGACCGATGACCGATACGCTGAGTAAAACCGAACAGATGATACATGAAATTGAAGAGGCATCGGGCTTGAAAGTAACCAAACTGGTTAATAACACGAATCTTCTTGGCAATACCACAGCTCAAGATGTGCTTGAGGGTCATAAGATGGTTAAGGATTTGTCCCAAAGTCTTGATATACCCATTGGGTTTATAAGTGGTTTTTGTGAGTTGATGGAAGAGGTTCAGAAAGTAGCAGAGACCGAAATACTGTGTATGGATAAACTGATTAAATTACCGTGGGATTAATGGAGGGGTTGTAATGAATAATTTTAAGTTGAGGGGATTTCTTGCAGAGGGTGCTATAATAAGGACAAAACATTGCAACTCATCAAATTGGGTGACAAACGTAGTTTACGGTATCAATGATGATTGTATTGAGATCGATATAGGGCTTGAGAAAAATTATATCGAAAACATAATCATGGTGGGAGATACAATGAAATGCAAGTATTCCACCGATGAGTATGAATTTACGCTAATAGGCTGGGTTACCAGAATAAAGCTCGAAGATCCCCAGAGCATAACGATAAAGGTACACGATGCACGGCAGTTTAAAAATCATCGCAATAATTACAGGTATGATATATATTTGTGTTCCGTTATTAGAAAGAAAAAGGGCGACAGCAATGGCATATTTGCTATAATGGTCAATTTAAGCCGGAACGGAGCTGCCTTTATTGTTAAGGAGGAAATTGAAGGACAGCTGGGACTGGAAGAAAACCAAGAAGAAAAAATCTGTTATTTTGATGTTCATATTTCTCCGAAAAAGCAATTGTGTTTTGAGGGAATAATCCGAAGGAAAAACAGCAATTCAAAGGGTTTTGAATATGGTGTCGAGATTGTAGATATTGATATTGACAATGAAAAAAATTTGAATGAATTTTTAGATGAACTTGAAAAAAAGGACAAAGAGTTCTATAATAAACGAAGCAGCTTTTGGTCGAAGAATAGCAAGTATAATAAATAATGGGGGATGTAAATGGCAAGGGTTATTTTTAACGAGGATAGGTGTAAGGGCTGTAAGTTGTGTACTGCAGTATGTCCGAAAAAGATTGTTATTATTCTTGAAGATAAATTAAACCAAAAAGGTTTCCATCCAGCTGGTGTCAATGAAATGGACAAGTGTATCGGATGTGCTTTTTGTGCAACTGTATGCCCGGATTGTGTAATTGAAGTATATAAGTAAAATTTGATCGAAAAGATTAGGGGGACTTTTATATATGGGAGAAAAATTATTAATGAAGGGTAACGAGGTTATAGCAGAAGCTGCCTTGAGAGCAGGATGCAGACATTACTTCGGTTACCCCATAACGCCACAAACAGAGATCGCACACTATATGGCAAAGAAAATGCCGGAGTATGAAGGTACTTTTGTCCAAGCAGAAAGTGAAGTCGCCGCAATTAACATGGTTTACGGTGCGGCCAGTGCCGGAGCCAGGGTTTTAACTTCATCATCGAGCCCGGGAATAAGCCTTAAGCAAGAAGGTTTGTCCTATATAGCCGGTGCCGAGCTTCCGGCTGTTGTTGTAAATATTGTAAGATGTGGCCCGGGTCTGGGAGGAATTTTGCCGGCTCAGTGCGATTATTTCCAAGCGGTTAAAGGTGGAGGACATGGAGACTATAAGATGGTCGTTCTTGCTCCCTCCAGTGTTCAGGAGTTGTATGAACTGACGGTTGAAGCCTTTAACATTGCCGATCGTTATAGAATTGTGTCAATGATTATGGGAGACGGTATATTAGGACAGATGATGGAAGCCGTTGAGTTTAAAGAAAAAGAAAACATAGAAAAGATAGAGAAGAATTGGGCAGCTACAGGGACACAGATGAAAAGGGAACATAATACCGTAACCTCTATCTATATTGAACCCGAGGTTTTAGAAAAGCATAATCAGAGGTTGCAAGCAAAATACTCATTGATTCAGGAAAAAGAAACCCGTGTTGAAACCTATAACTGTGAAGATGCGGATATAATAGTGACGGCCTTTGGAACGGTTGCAAGAATAGTTAAGAATGTTATAAAGATGGCACAGAAAGAGGGTATAAAGGTGGGATTGATAAGACCTATCACCTTGTGGCCTTTCCCGGTAGATGAATTTGAGAAATACGCTGATGTTCCCAAGGCATTTTTATCAGTAGAACTTAATGCAGGGCAAATGGTTGAAGATGTTAAACTGGCTGTCAACGGCAAGAAGCCTGTGCATTTTTATGGCAGAATGGGTGGAATGATACCGACTCAGAAGGAAATTCTGGACAAGATTAAAGAAATTTTGAATAAATAAGATAGAGCATTTTATTTTGGAAGGGGAAGAAAAATGGATACAGTTTTTAAAAAACCGCACGCTTTAGCCGATGTGTCTATGCATTATTGTCCCGGTTGCACCCATGGGATAGCTCACAGGCTAATTGCTGAGGTAATAGATGAACTTGATATTGAAGGAAAGACAGTAGGAGTTTCACCGGTAGGATGTGCTTACAACAACTATATATATTTTAATTGTGATATGGTACAGGCAGCCCACGGTAGGGCACCGGCAGTTGCTACTGGTATAAAAAGGGTAAATCCCGACAACTTTGTGTTTACGTACCAAGGAGACGGAGATTTGGCGGCAATTGGTACGGCAGAAATTGTTCATGCCGCTACAAGGGGCGAGAAGATAACAGTTGTATTTATAAATAATGCTATTTACGGAATGACATCGGGGCAAATGGCGCCCACTACCTTGATAGGTCAGGTTACCACCACCAGTCCTTTTGGAAGGAAACCGGAGCTTCACGGGCATCCTGTCAAGGTTTGTGAACTTCTATCTACATTAGAAGGTGCGGTGTATGTAGAAAGGGTTTCATTGCATGACGTAAAAAATATCAAGAATGCAAAAAATGCAATAAAGAAAGCCTTTAAGGTACAAGCTGCGGGACTTGGTTTTTCAATTGTTGAAGTTTTATCCTCCTGTCCTACAAACTGGGGAATCAACCCCATCGGAGCATTAGATTGGATAAAGGATAAGATGATTCCGGTATATCCCCTTGGAAACTTTAAGGGTAAGGATTTGGAGGTGTAAAGGAATATGTCAGATCAGCAGATTATTATATCAGGTTTTGGCGGACAGGGAATACTTTCAGCCGGAAGGATTCTCGCTTATGCTGGTATGTTGGAAAATAAGAATGTTTCATGGTTGCCTTCCTATGGACCCGAGATGAGGGGGGGAACTGCCAATTGTAACGTAATAATATCCGGTGAGGCGGTAGGTTCTCCGATTTTAAACAGTGCAACGTCTTTAATAGTTATGAATGGTCCATCCCTTGACAAGTTTGAGGGTATTGTGGAAAGCGGAGGATTAATTATAATAGACAGCAGTTTGGTTGATAAAGAGCCGAAAAGGAAAGATGTAGAGGTTTGTGGTATTCCTGCTACAAAGACAGCCTTTGAGATGGGAAACCCAGCCTTTGCAAATATTATTTTGTTGGGTAAGCTGATTGCTGTAACAAAGATAGTGTCTAAAGAAGCTTTTGAGGAATCTCTGAAAAAGATGCTGCCAGAGAAGAAGCATCACTTGATTCCTGTTGAAATGAAAGCCCTTGAATTTGGTATGCAGTATTAATATTCTAATTATGATTTATTATGCAGTGGATTAGATATAAGCACGGTGCAACCTTTTAGGTAAAATGTATTCAATGTCCTCATCTGTATAGTTCCTGAATATGTGTTCATGATAAGATGTGGATTCGAGTCGGCTTTCCATTTTATGAATGTGACCGTTTTCAGTTTTTAGAGGAAATCCGGTATAACCTGAAAAATAATGGGTATGTCCACAATAGGATGAAATACCATAAAAGGCATGTATGTGGAATGCACCTATACCTATCATATAATCAGTATAGCCTAAGATGGTATGCTTATGTCTGTTGGTAACTTTGGTTTCAAATTTATATTTATGCTTGTGAGGATGCATGAAAGCTAATCTCCTTTGTTAACTTTTGTTTTTTATATGGTTTATAGTATTAATTTATACAAAACAGCCTAAATTATTAGTCCAATTTTTGTATGATGCGTGATGGTTCACGATTCACAAAAAACTGTTCCTTATTCTTTAATGGAACAGTTTTTTTAGTGCTTGAAAGAAATTATTGCGACAAAATATGTTTTCATAAAGGATCTCAGTCATTATCTTCATCGTTTTTGTTTTCAATTACAACATAAGACCGCTGGTTAAAATACTTGTTTACACCGGTTACGGTAAAGGTTTCAATGGGGTATTTATTAATAACTATATCCTTTGCATGACCGATGTAGGATGTCAGAACATCTCCAACTCCTATGCTGTGCTTCATGTATTTGTTTAATGTGCCAATAAGACTTGGCAGCTTATCAATATTGCTTAAGGTTCCATGCTGTTCAATAAAGGCTTTCATGAAATTGAGCTGGTTTTTCTTTCGCTCAAAGTCACCAATGGAATGAGTGATATTACCCATTTCATCATTGCTCTGACGATACCTGACAAAGCCCTCGGCTTCCTTGCCGTTTAATCTGTGCCACCCTTTATCTAGGTGAATATAAAGGTCTTGGTATATGTCATCATAGTGCATATCGTAGGGTACATATATGTCAACTCCGCCGAACAGGTTCACTATATTAACGAAACCCTCAGTATTAACCCTTACATAGTCATGAACCTCAATATCAAAAACCTCTTTCAATATAGCAGCCAAAAAGTTCATTGAGTAGGCACCGAATTTGCCCTCGTGCTTCATATAAGGTCCTATTAGGTAGGCACTATTAATCTTGTAAAAGTCAGGGTCATTTACCCTGTTATTCAGTTCCAAGTAGTGTTTGACTTTTTCGTTGTAGTCGACATACAAATCTCTTGGAATCATTATTAATTTTAGCTTCTCATTCTTTTTGTCAATGCTTAGTATTCCGATGGTGTCGTATAATCCGGATACTCTATCCTGACCAATAAACATAATATTCCGACTTTTTTCATCCACAAGCTTTTCAGGGTATTTCATTCCGTTTGTCAACCCGGGAATTGAGTCATAATCGATTTCTTCCGGTGTTGGACTTGGAGTAACCCTACTAACCTTGGTGGGTGTGGGCGAAATGGTTTTAACAGGAGGATATGTAATTTCTAAATCTATATCGGAACCGCCGCCACTGCTTCCTAGAGCAAACTTTCCAAAAACAAAAATTAGCACTCCTAAAACTGCAAAACTGGCAACCCATATAAATAAAGATTTCTTAAAACTCAATTTTTTACCTGTGTTTTTCTTTATATTTTTCTTTGTATTTTTCTTTGTATTTTTCTTTGTATTTTTCTTTTTCTTATCAGGCACTGCTTTTTTTTGTTTCATTATAAAAAAACCCCTTAATAAATTTAACATTTGTATAATAAATCTATATTTTAAACATTTATATTTTAACACATATTAATACTAAAAGGGATATAAAAATTTTATTTTAAATAAATTTAAGATTCTTGTAATAATTTGTCCGGATGTGTCTTAAATGATAAAAGCAAGAGACGAAACATGTCCCTTGCTTTTTGCCATAACATTACAAAACTTACTATCTACCTCTTCTAAGTGCTTTGGGTCTACCCAGAATTTCAGTAAAAACTATTCCACGAATTACATCTTCTTCGGTAAGGCTTGAAAAATCCAAAGCTGTTTCAAAGGGTGACTTTTCATCATATTTGGTTTTGCCTGTGCTTTTTTTGGATGAATTTACTTTACTGCTTTTAGCGACAGGACTTACTTTGGGACTAGAGTCACTTTCAATCCCTAAACTGCCTTCTGAGCCGGCACTGCCTTCAACCCCGGGCATACCTTCCAAACTAGCACTTCCTTCAA
>JAAYTO010000043.1 GCA_012523755.1 Clostridium sp.
AAATGAAAAAAATTTTTAAAATCACTAAATGCAAATGACATTGTGCCATTTTTTTATTAAACAAAAAAGCTTGAAAGCCAGTGATCTCAACGGGTTTCAAACTTTTTATTCTTCGCAAGTGTCAAAGACGGGATTATACCACATAGTGTATTTTTCGTATATAACTAAATGCAAATATTTATATATTCTTAAATTATAAATATTTATATCCAAAGGCAATACTATTTAAGTAGCAAGGCGATCCATTTTGTTATAAAGATTTTCTAAGATGTTGCTGATTAACTCCTTTTCATTTTTCCTGAGATCGGCAATCTTGTTGCTTAAGTCTGACTTAATTTTATATATCTCTTCCTGCTTTTTTCTCCAATCCCAATCATTCCTTTTATTAATTTCCTCAATTCTCATTTCTGCATTATTTTTTTCCTGATTTACATTTGATTCTATGTTCTTTTTTATTGTATCAATCTGTTTTTCAGCTTTTTCAATCTCCTTTTCCATCTCTTTAATTATGGATATATCATATTTAACATTAAGAGTTATATCAAGCTTATCTTCATCACGCGAAGGTTTGTTTAACGTTTTGTTTGGAGTGCTTTTCGGCAGCTGAGAAGGTTTGCTTGATACCTTATTTGGAGTATTTTTCGGTAGCTGCGAAGGTTTGCTTGATGCCTTGTTTGGAGTATTTTTTATTAGCTGTGAAGTTTCGCTTGGCGTTTTTGGAGTGTTGGTTATAGGGGTATTATGTGCCGGCGAAGGATTAGTTGTAGGTGTATTAGTCACTAAAGAATTTTCATCACTAGAAACGATTTCCAACTTATTTTCTATTTCAATTTTTTCGAGAATTTCACCTATTTTTGCGGTTTTAACATATTCAATAGTAAGGGTAAGACCTTGTTCTATTCCTGTGTCATAAATGGCATATCTTCCCATGGAAATGTCATTAGTATAAGCCAATTTTCTATTGTCATGGGTTACTTCAATAGTATATAGCTTTATATCCTTATCAACAAAATCACTTACTGCTTTTTGGCAAATTGCATTGAGTTTATTGGTTTCATTTTTTGAAACTCCATGTTTAACAATATGTGTAGCTATAAGTATCGGAAATTCAGTATCAGGTTCTATAAGCCCAAGAGAATCTGTTTTGTTCAGAACATCCGATAATGCATTCTCCAGTGATTTTGATTTTACCTCCAGATTATTTATCAGATGTTCTGTACTATCATCTAAAGCCTTAACATCAATTACTTTACTATTTCCATCGATAGAAAATTCAAGATTGGTATTGTTAGTTGCTACTTCAACATAAGCATAAATATTGTGTTGATTTAAGTACAAAGAATTAAACAATAAGAATGCGAAGATAAAAATAGCTGCAATACTACCAACGAGGGGTGAATACTGAATGAACATGTTTCTTTTATTAATTATTTCTGAACTACTAAATCTTATTTTAAGACCTACATACATCCCGGGCTGTTTTTCTATGCAAACTATATCGCATTGTTCTGTAAACACAACAACTCGGCGACCTTCAATTTTCAAAATTCTACCAGTTTGAATCATTAAAATTCCCCTCTCATTCTATGCTATCAATATAATTTTTTAGAACGTCAAGATCACTGTTTAAAATCAGTACCAGTGCAATTATATATTTTCTGTTTCGTTCTATCGTTCTTTGACTTACATCAATTCTTTTTACCAGCTTTGAATAGGGAATTGTTCTTTTCTTATTAAATTTTGCAAATAAAGCTTGATCTTGTGCAATAATTCTTGCAATTTTTATACATGTCTGTTTTGATTTCTTTTGCTTTGGCGTTGATGAAATCAAATCCTTTATTGACAAACCAAATTCCTCTAATTTTATCAATAACGAAGAAAACTCTTCTTTAACCTCAAAATTATAAACATGATCGTGGTGATCTGCTGCTAGGTAGTGTTCTTCAAAATTACTGCCCTCCTCGAACTCAAAATAGGAAAAAGGATAAACCTTATCGTTTTTTTGGTTGCTTCTTTTATAATCTATTAACCGCCTTTTTATAACCTGTTGAGAAAAGCTTTTGAAGGAACAATTCTTTTCTTCGTTAAACTTTTCAATAGCTTCATTAAAGGCAACTAATCCAATGCTATATTCATCACTGCTTTCTATATTAGGAATTCTACCAGTTGCCTGATACAGCGATTTAATAATAAAGGGCTTATAATCTTGAATAAACTTTTCCTTTAGTATCCTATCACCACTTTTGATTCTACGCAATATATCTAAAAAGGATTCTTTTTCATGCTTCTTAATGCCCCAAAAACTCACATTCACTCCATAACCTCCTCAGTAAAAGATATTCGTATTTATTTTATCAGATTTGTCGTTATTCCACTAAAGGTTTTTTGAAAGAGAAAAAGCACCCCTGGGGCAAGGGATGCTTTTAGAAGTGGTAAAATTAACTGCAGATATTAATCTACAGTTATTAGCAGTTTAACAAACAACTTGCATTGCATTATGCTTTTCCAAACTGCAAATGTGTTGTTTTCATTTTGCCTTTCGTTAATAGTAATTCGATATAATGTTTACTATTGTTGTCGGTAAAAATAAAAAAAATAAAAAATTTTTTATGGTATGATTGTTACTTATTTTTGCAGTATTTCCCGAAATTCTTTTATATCTGTAATTGGTGCCTGACATGCAAAGTTTTCACAAACATATGCAGTGGTTCTGCCTTCAATCGGCTTGTAATTTTCAATAAGTGGCACTAGTTCTTTTAGACCTTTAAATTTATCCGAGTAAAAAATCGACATCGTAAAAGGTCTAAAATCTTCTCTTATTATATTAAGCATATTTTCAGTATCGGTATTGTTGCTATTGGCTACCACTACGACCTCCTTAGGCTTTGATATTGAGAACAACATCGCTGTAAGGGAAAAAGCATATCCTCTGGCCATTCTTTGCACAGAACTTCCGAAGAGTGTAAACATTTTATATGCTTTTTCTTCAAATTCATGCTGTCCTGTCATTCGGGCGAGCCTGATAAAATTTAATGCTGCAACGGAATTTCCTGAAGGTGTTGCACCGTCGTATAGTTCTTTTGGCCGGGTTATAAGTTGTTCGCTATCGCTGCCGTAAAGGAATAATCCACCACTTTTGTCATCCCAGAATAGTTTTGTCATATCGTGGTTTAAGGCTATTGATTTTTTAAGGTATTTCGGCTTATAGGTGGTTTCATATAGTTCAATAAGTCCCCATATAAAAAATGCATAGTCATCAACATAGGCAGGATATGCTGCATCGCCATCCCTGTACCGTGCCAAGAGTCTACCGTCTTCTCTTATAAGCCTCGACAGTATAAATTCGGCAGCTTTTTCGGCAGCATGAGAATATACTTCATTTTGCAGAACTCTTCCGCCAATTGCCATAGCAGCTATCATAAGACCGTTCCAGGATGTAAGAATTTTATCGTCCTTATGAGGATGAATCCGTTTGTTTCTGTATTCGAAGAGTTTATTCCTGCACAGTTCAACAAAATCCTTGTCTTCGTCAGGTATATCACTGTTTATAAGATTTAGAATATTGAAGCCTTCGAAGTTGCCTTCATCGGTTATGTTGTAGTAACTACAATACTTTTCGCTGTCCTTGTCTCCCAATATATCCTGAATCTCTTTTTTTGACCAGATGTAGAATTTTCCTTCTTCTCCTTCGGAATCTGCATCTTCGGCACTATAGAATCCACCCTCCGGTGAGGTCATGTCCCTAAGCACGTAGGTGAATATTTGCTGTGCAATTTCGGCATATTTCTTTTTCTTTGTAGCCTGAAAGGCTTCAAGATAAGCTATTGCCAAAAGAGCATTGTCATACAGCATTTTTTCAAAATGGGGAACCAGCCATTTCCCATCGGTGGAATAGCGGCTAAAGCCAAAACCTATATGGTCATAAATGCCTCCTTTGTACATGCTTTCCAAGGTTTTTTCGACCATAAGCAAAGCATACTCATCTTTTGTGTTATACCAATACCGTAGAAGAAAAAACAGATTGTGGGGAGTAGGAAACTTGGGAGCGTTTCCAAAACCTCCATGAATACTGTCAAAGTCATATCTAAATTGAGAAAAAGCTTCGTCGAATATGTCTTCAGATATTTTGCCAATTGAATCCGGGGTCTCCTCTTCAATTGAATCCTTTATTGCATCAAGAATCCGGGAGCAGGAGTGTAAAATAGCTTCTCTATTATTCAACCATGCATGGTTCACGCTGTTAAGAATGGTGCTAAGTCCACTCATTCCCATGCGATCGTTTTTGGGAAAGTATGTTCCCGCAAAAAAAGGCATTTTATCTGGCGTCATAAAAACGGTTAACGGCCATCCGCCATGCCCTGTCAATGCCTGACAAACAGACATATATATGCTGTCTATATCAGGGCGTTCCTCTCTGTCCACCTTAATTGAGATAAAGTTTTTGTTAAGAATATCTGCAATTTCTTCATCCTCAAAGGATTCTCTTTCCATCACATGACACCAATGGCAGGTGGAATAGCCAATGGAGAGGAAGATAGGCTTATCCTCTGATTTAGCTTTCTCAAAGGCTTCATCACTCCAAGGAAACCAGTCTACAGGATTATAAGCATGCTGAAGGAGATAGGGAGATTTCTCATGGATTAGTCTATTGGCTTGTTTATTAGTTGACATGTTGGCATCACCTTCCTTTCAAAATTTGGTTTTTTATTGCAAAGTATTATTTTTATTTACCACCAAACTATTATTTGAAAGAAAGTATTAATATATTCAGTTTGAAAAGTTGTGAAAATTCAGTACTTTTCTCTGTCTGTTGTCCAATGTCCACATTTTGAGCACTTACCACAGTTATAGCTGCCTGAGTCCAACATCAAAGAGGATGTGCAGTTCCAATCTAAAGTGATATCTTTGTTATCTATCAGCAGACTTTTGTCTTCACTTATTTTATTGGTTACTTTGTCAAGTATGCCATTACCATTATTGATTTCTTCCTCAGGTAGTTCTACCAAGTAAGAAACTCTGATAATGATGATTTAAGTTAATGTTACAAAAAGCAATGAGTCTTCAAGTTAAATGAAATATTTCACGCAGCATTGACAACCAAACATATGTTTGTTAGAATATTCATGTTAATAATCTTGTGAGATAGGAGTGTAATAAATGGTTAAAAGATTGCCTACCCATTGTGGGGATGATACTTGCCCTTCATGTGTGGTTGCAGGAGATTACATATTTCTTGCACATCATGCCGGTGGATTTGAAAAGGATGATATTGTATACCAGATGGAAGCATGTTTCAATAGCTTAAAAAACACTTTGCAATCTGTTGGTGCATCTTTGGATGATATGGTTCAGATTAATTTGTACCTGAAAAATATTGAGGATTTCAGGAAGGCAAGAGATGTTTTTTATAAATATTTTAAGGACGGTTTTCCTGCGAGAATGGCCACAACTACAAACTTTGTAAATTCTTCTTGCTTATGTATGATGGATGGAATAGCATATAAGAAAAATTGCTGAATAATGCTATTGATGGTTGGATAATATTATATTTAACCAGAAAGTATGGGTTGAAATTTTTCAAAAACTTTATGCAGCACTAATGGACATTAATGATCTTTTTTTGTTAAAATGTTCCTATCCATTGATTAAGTATATATAAAATTAACAAGGGAGGATCATATGACTGTGGCTGAACTTAATGCTATTATTGATAGAGCTAAGGACTTTTTTAGGCAAGAAATTGTTCCAAACCACATTGCAAGGACTATGGAATGCAAAGACCTTAGTAGTTTTAGATTAAATCCTTTCTTGGACAAGTATAAGGCTAATTTTATTACTGGTAATAATGATCCCAGAAGTATTGCTATGGCTTTAGTTTATCCAAGGGTTATTGGAACATCTATCAACACTATATTCGGAAATAAATTACAGAAATTTTGCAGTGAAGTATTAGAAGGCTTTGCCTCAACAACATCTGGCATTGATATTGAGTTTATTGATCAAATTGTAGATCAGCAAATTGTTTTCCCCCGATAGCTCATAAAAACGTCAAAATAAAATCTGCTTAATCATTCTTTAGAGAAAATAATCTGACTTAAAATCTATCACAATAAAATTACCCTATTGACCTGCCGTTTAATTTGG
>JAAYTO010000044.1 GCA_012523755.1 Clostridium sp.
ATCTCCAACCGCTTTCGCTATGCCGGAGAGCAGTATGATCCAATAACAGGTCAATATTATTTACGTGCCAGGTTCTATAACCCGGTAGTAGGAAGGTTTACACAGGAAGATACTTATAGAGGCGATGGATTAAATCTGTATAGTTATGTACAAAATAATCCAGTAAATAACTACGACCCAAGTGGATATTGTGCTGCAAAGGCAGCAACTTTTTCAAAGCCTGAAGGTGTTACATATGAAGGTTCTCTTTATAGAAATGTTGGAACAATGCCTGATGGAACACCTGTGAATCCTTTAGAGATTAGTGACTTTACAAATAAACAAAACTATCGCTATACACAAAACGGAGTAAATGGTATATATTTTGCAAGTAGCTTACATGTAATCGAGGGCGAAATGGGAGCTTATGGTGTTGATCCATATGCAGAAAATCGAACCACCTATCGCTATGATAATGTTAAATTGGAGAATATGTTAGATTTAACTGATGCATCAACACGCGATAAATTAAATGTTAAGCTTGAGGATCTGGTTAGTGACGATTATAAGAAATATAAAACACCGGATCCGTCACCAGCAGTTACTCATACATTAGGAAGATATGCTTCAGAGAATGGTTATAACGGAATCATTGCACCATCAGCAAGAGCTAGTGGTGGCGTTAATTTGGTTGTATTTGATCCTCATAAAGTTAACTTTGGAACTTATACAACGATTCATGATAAGTGTTAATATTTTATCTGGGAGGTATTTATGATTGTAACTATTAATAAACAACAGCTTTTGCATCTAAAAGCAGAACTAACCAGAGCTATATCCATAGTGAATAGACAAAAACAAAAGGAAATACCTAAATTCCTTTCGTTTTTAAATATCATGAAAAAAAATATAGAAACATGTGTTGATAATGATTATGATGGAATAGATGAGCTAGTTGGATATTTATGTGAAGATTGGACATTGGCTTGTAAATCGGAGCATGGTCTTGGAACATGGTATGTAAAGGATGACAATATAGACATAAAAGCTATTGAAAACAGAAAGTTTGAACAAGCTATCTTAGAAATAGATAAAATATTGCAAACAAATTATATTATGCCTAGAACGTGGTATGATTCCAATGACTTGCATAATATAGGTCTTTCCTTTAACAAGTATAAAAATGATTGGGATAACATGATAAAAGGCATTATTAATAAATATGGTTTGATAAAATCTGAAATACCAATGATTCCTGACGATATATGGACATATGCCAAATATATTTCCATAGCTTCGGACGATAATTCGTTAATTAAATGGTTTTCAAAAGAAATTCCCAGTTTTGGATATTTAGCACCATTAGAGATTGTTAAGCTTGTTAACGGTGAAAATATATTACGCTCTTTTATGATGGACATTACTGTATAAATCTCTTCAACGACAAAGCAGAAAATGGAATAAAGTAAAGATTTAATACAAATATGATCTTTTAGGGTGGATGAAGGAAGTATGGAATAAAAACAAAAATGTGGAATACAGCAGCCATACCCCGATACATCTATGACCGGCTGAACCGGCTGTCAAAGGTGCAATACCCCAATGCAACGGAAGAGTTTGAGTATGACATGGCCGGAAACCGTATAAAGAGAACCTTTAACAACGTAATCACCAAATACGATTACGACAGAAGGAACCGTCTGACCGAAAAGGTGGAGGGCGGCATGCAGACCTCATACCGCTATGACCCGCAGGGCAACCTGATTGCGGAGGAAGGGCGGCACGGAACCACCCGGTACACCTACGACTGCTTTAACCGGACCGCAAGCATACAGAGTGCAATGGGCGGGTATGTCCAAAACCGGTACGACCCTGAGGGACTGAGGTATGAGCTTTGGGAAAACGGAAAGCTGAGCCGGTTTATATTCAGCGGCAGAGAGGTTGTGGCAGAGGTTGATGCCAACAACAGCCTCAAGGCTGCAATAGTAAGGGGACATGAAATTCTTGCCCAAAAGGATGTAAGGGACAACAGCTACTACTACCTCAACAATGCCCACGG
>JAAYTO010000045.1 GCA_012523755.1 Clostridium sp.
GCTCCCTTTGTATAATTTCTTACCCATTTAGTATAACCCCACTTTTCATTATCTATGGGTAATATCTTACTACAAAGGCTCAATAAAGTTTATCTGTAATTTATGCCATGGCTTAATCTTCCTTCATGATTTCACCGTGCTAAATTAACCTAAAAGATTAACGGGTGCATATTACTATGGATTGCCGCCAGTCTTATAAATGGTAAAGCTATAAGGATTTGTACACCTAAATGGTCAGGAGTGTCAAAGGAGATATAAATGTTCGAAAATTGACATTAAATCAAGATAAAAATATAATATTTAATATAGAAGATTTTAAATATATTTTGTGGGAGGGTGTCATGGGAAAACTAAATGTGGTTGTTGCAGATACCGATGAGGCTTATGTTGAGAGCATAGTAAATTACTTTATGACTAACCATTCTCAGAGAGTTCAAATAAGTTCTTTTACAAAACATGAGTTTTTGTATGATTTTCTTTCAGAATTAAGAAAGATAGACATTTTATTGGTTAGTCCTGAGATGTATACCGAGTTATTGCCTAAAGATGGTATAGCAGAAATTTTTATATTGACTTCTGGAGAACTACCTGAGAAATGCAAAGGCTTAAATTATATTGATAAAAACCAAATAGGGGACGAATTTGTAAAAGAGATTGCCGACAGACATCTCAAAGATGAAGATAACGCTGCTGATGAATCTATTATTGGCGAACCTATCTTAGACGAGGAAACTATTGAGGAAACTATTAAGGACAGGAAAACAAAAGTGGTAGCTATATATTCTCCTTTAGGAGGTGTAGGTAAGACTACTATTGCGGTGAGCTCCTCAATATATTGCGGGAAAAGGGGACTTGAGGTGTTTTATCTGAATTTTGAGCCTTTTCAATCTACACCGCTTTTTTTCAATTGTAAAAATGAAAAGAGTTATTCAAAGTTATTGCAGTATGTAAAAGAGAGAAGAGATGATCTCCATCAGATGATTGAGGCATCAAAACAGTTAGATACTGCTCACAATGTTTATTATTTATCTCCGCCTGAAAGTATATTTGATATTCTTGAAGCTGAACCGAGAGATTTTAGAAGATTAATTAATGAATTTAAGTCCATGGGGATGTATGATATTGTAATTGTGGATATGTCAAGCGAACTGAGCGACAGAAATATAGCTTTGCTTGAGGCATGTGATGAAGTTGTTTTGGTATTGGCTCAGGATGCTATATCCAATATCAAAGCAGAATGCTTTTCACAACAGCTTGATGTACTTCTGAAAAGAAAGGGACTGGATTTTACCGGGAAGCTGACTTTAGTGCTCAACAAATATAACTTTCACATGGCACTTGAGGTTGAAACAGCGGATGTCAATGAAGAATTTATATCGATATACATACCGGCAGTACCTGGCATGACTGCAATTAAGGGAAATGCTCAGCTTGTTGATTTGCAGGGTGAGTTTGGTGCTAGCATACAGGAACTTATGGACAAATTTATATTGCAGAGTTGATTGCTTCCAAAACGGTTTTCAACGGGATAAGTTAAGGGGATGTAAGTTTATGAGTGATTTATGCGAAAAATATAGAATTTATATAATTGATGAATAAAAGAATTACTTCTAAGAAAAAATAGATGTGGTAAACTATAGATTCTTTTAGGAGTATTGAAATGGTGGGCAGATTAGAAAAAACCTATGGTAAGGCATTTAAATATCTTCTCTTTGCTGTAAATCCGTTTAAAAAAATGATTATTAAAACTGAGGGAGCCATTCATCAACTTATCAACTTACAGGCACTTGAAATACTTAAGAATGATAGATATATAGATGCTCATTGCTTGTTTAGTGATTACATTGAAGATATAAACAAGGGATCAGTATGGGCTGATTTAGATATCAAGAGTGTCAACCATTTTTATAACCCTATCAGAAAAAAAGGGCTGTATGGCAATGAAAATGCACTAACTCTTGCAGTTAGGTACTATGGCACTGCAAAGGAATATTGGTATAACGATGAACCTAATGCCTCTATGTTTTATCTGGGTGCGGCAGTACATCTGATCCAGGATATGACAGTGCCGCATCACGCAAATATAAGGCTTTTAGACAATCATAGACAGTATGAAAACTATATACGAAAAACATATGTAAACACACCTAAGTTTTTGGCGGAAAGAGGGGGTTATTATCTGTCGAGCATAGAGGAATTTATTACATGCAATGCCCGCAATGCAATTAAAATATATATGAGGCTCAAGGATATTGAAGATGCTTCAAAAAGGTATTATACTATTGCAAAATTTACGATTCCATTGGCACAAAAGACAACAGCAGGATGTTTTGTAAACTTTTATAGGGATATTTCAAAAAGAATAATCTAATCCACTAAACAAAAACTCAAGGGCATCGAGCCTTTTCGCTTTTTGCTCATTTTACTTCGTGAAATTCCACTAAATAATAGTCAGAGTAAACACCACAACGTGTTTACTCTGATATGAAATTATGTTGAAATAATACTAGCTTTACGAAACAGTGGGTGTGGCTGTTTTGATTAGCTGCATAACTTCTCTGTTGATTTCATCCATAGACCTATTGTTTGCCATGTCATTCATAAGCTGGGATATTCTACTCATTACATCCTGTGATTCGCTTGCAACTACGTTGTTTAAATTTGGGTCAATTTGCTTGACTTTTTCTATAACCATGTTTTTTCTGGCATTGGGATCACCTTGGGTATTTGCAGGACTGTAACCAACAAGGCAAGTGTTACCTGTTACCAGTACATTTACCTTGTCAATTTCAGGCATGGCATTAAGTTGGTTGGTTATATTATCTGATTTTTGTCTCATTTCCTCAAAACTCTGAAGACCCGGTGTGGGTACAGCCAGTTCGGCAGGACTTTCCATCGGAGTAGTGTTATTTCCTCCTAATAGGCCGTCGTTGTTTATGCCGTTATTGTTATTATCCATTGGGTTTAAGTCCATATTTAAAAACCTGTTTGGATTTACATTCTGATTATTCTGCCGGGCGTTTTCACCAGTTTCTCTCGGTTGGTTTCTCTGGTCATTGTCTCCACCCATATTACAACCTACTAGAGAGAATGATGCAAGTGTAAGCCCCAGCGTTAGAGATGCTGCTTTTAAAAATTTTTTATTCATTAAAACCACCTCCGACATTATTTTTGACAATGTTGTTTTTTTTATTAGAGTTAATATTTAATAATATAAATAATAATTTGCAAATCAATAAAAATGTTATTATCAAACCAATTTATAGTAAAGTTATTTTGTGTTGCACGCATCGATGCTTTTGCATAGTATAAAGTAAATTCATTACTATTTATATCGGGAGGTTTTTGAGCATGTACCAAAAAGAATATATGCCTTGTATGATGAATCCGATGGCAATGCCGCATCATTGCGAGCCAATGATGGCAATGCCGCATCATTGTGGGTCAATGATGACAATGCCGCAGCATTGCGGGCCAATGATGACAATGCCGCAGCAGCATTTGGAGGATATGTATCCTAAAACATATCATATAGTATATCCATGTGTTCAACATCATTGCGATATGTTGGATATGAATTATGGCTGCACTTATTGTCCCACAAAAGAACAGGTTGATGATATGTGTGACAGAATATGCAAAGAAGTAGAGAAGGATGTTGAAGCATGTATGAAGGATGAAATGAGAGAGGAAGAAGATAGGCAGATTGGATTCGGAGGAAGATTTTTATTAAGGGCTCTGGTAGGTACACTTATCATAAGGGAACTTCTAAGAAGGAGAAGAGGTTTTGGATTTCCATTCTTTGGCTCCCCGGGATACGGAAATCCGGGTTTCGGTTATTGAGCATGATTAAAAGGCACAGTTTCAATCTAGTTTTAAAATGAGCCAGAGAAAGCTTCCCTGGCTCATTTGCTTCAATCCTTTACAATCCTTCTGCACTCAAGGTAAAACCGTTTTTCTTCAGCTTCGCCCATCGAAAAGGTTTTCCTTGGAAGCACTCCATCGAGTATTACCGTTTTAAACAGGTCATGCTTTCTCATGGCAGGAAGATAAAAACCGATATTGCCTGCTTTTGAGCCTAATCTAGTCACAACATCTTCGCCGTGAATATAATCTATTTTTGAATCCCCGTTGTTTTTGATGAAATCATCAAGAAAGCACTGAAGTGTGGCAACTTCGAGATTGTGTTGGGGGGTTCTTATTGTAAATACTCCAAATCCTGAAGCATCTACAAAACCGAAGTTATGGTGTGATCTATCCTTGGTCAGCTCGGAAAGTTTATTTTTCATGGATTCCAATGAGTCAAATTTCACAAAGGATCCGCCGTATTCTTTAAAATATTCTGACATGTTCATTAGTAAGGCTTCGGAATCAACGTTAAACAGAACTCTGTGAATTGGTTCAAAGGCAATACCGTCATCATGCACATTCACAACTTCTACCAATGCAAACCTAGCAGGGTGGTTTTCCCTCTCAAAAGCCGATAAATTCTTCTTTACGTTTTCCCAGTGTCCCTTTGCAGATGCTAGGGAATGGTTTCCGTCTCCTACCGCAAATAGAAGTAAGCCCTTGTCACCTGTCAGGCTGTATTTATCTTTGAAAGCTTGTGGATCCGCAAGCTTTTTTAAAGCTTTGAATATGCCATCTAAAGTTCTTGTGTCATCGATCTTATATCCCTTTATATGTCCACCGTTCATCATTAATTCAAAGTCATAAATCTTTTCGAAGGAATCCAGTTTTTGTGCCAGCGGTTCGATGACGGTTTTTTGAGGGTCATCAATGAGAAGCATCACGTGGGGAAGTTCTAAAGAAGCATTCTCTCGGATTTTTATTCTTGGAGGCAGCCTGTCGATTACTGTGTTTTCAGTTGCCCTGATAAGCGTTTGAGACCCCTTGGTATAATCATATTTTTCAAGATCAACAGAAAGGATTAAGCCTTTTCTGGATTGCACATGCGAAGTTTTTCTGTCCACAAGTATCATGCAGGGCTCATTGGAGACAAGAATACCTTCATTAATGTATTTTTCCATTCCGCTGTTAATTTTTTCAATCCTTTCAGCCTCGTTGTCATCTCCAAGATAAACCTCAGGAAAGGTTAAGTGGAGAGTTGAAGGGTTATTGCCAACAATTTTATTAACTTTATTCCAATATTCCGGTTCCGACGTGTACTGGTCGCAAGCTACTACCGACCATAGTGTCATGTCGACGTCTTTATTCGGAAGCATTATTGAAGGAATTTGTATCCCTAAGCTCTTGTCATATGAAAATGTATCAGTCATTTTGCACCTTCTCCATAATTTTGTTAAATTTCTGAAAAACAAATAATAAAAAATCAAAAGGATTTTTGGTGATTCATCATACCGATGGTACAGACAATAATTTTATATGAATTTGCAATTCAAGTCAAATTAAAAGTTGGTGCTTGGGGCATTAAAAAGATGAACAAAAGCTCCGGGGGCATCGAGCCCCCATCGCTTTTTGGTCATTTCACTTCGTGAAATCCCACTAAAAAATATTCCCAAAACTTAAGTTTTGCAAGCACAGATCATCTTCACAATTATTTCATGCATCGGTTGCGTATTTTTTATGTTTATATTGAAAATAATAAACAATGAAAAAATTCCAACATACTAAATAAACCGAAGCAAAAGCAGCAATCAAAGTAGTTAATTTTGATAAGTCTGGTTAAACGGAGAGATGTTTTTTGCAAAGATATAGTGAGGTGATAGGACTTCCGGTGGTATGTGCAACCGATGGTAAAAGGGTGGGATTGATAAAAGATATTGTTTTTTGTCCAAAGGAGAAAAAGATGGTTGCGTTTTTAGTGGAACGCAAGGGCTACGAAATCTTGAAAAAAGTAGTTTTTATAAAAGATGTCTTAAGTTTGGGCAAAGATGCACTTATTATTAATGACCTAAATGATGTAAAAGATTTAAGGAAGGTACAGGATAGCCCTGAATTTAAAGAAAAAGGTGATATACTCGGTTTAAGAATATACACAAGATCCGGTGAAGAAATTGGAGTTGCCAAAGATGTTTTGCTTGACTTTACTCATGGCAAAATTGATGGCATTGAAGTCTCAGATGGATTGATTCAGGACATATTAAAAGGAAGAAATATACTGCCGCTTATTGGCAAGGTAGAATTTGGGGAAGAGAATATTCTAGTTGACAGTGAATCGGTAGAAGAAATGATGGAAACAGGTGGAGGAATAAAAAATATAATTGAAGGTAAAAAAAGATTTCAGGAAAGGGGTGATTTTTAGTGCGAAATAACTTTACCAGAGGACTGGTTATTGGAAGCATAATCGGTGCATCGGTGGGAATGGCTATGAATTCCGATAAGGTAATGAGCAACAGATCCAGAAAGAGAATAAAAAACAGAGGATTGGACATAATGAAAAAATCCGGATCTTTAATAAGCGATGTAGTAGAATTATTTCGATAAATACTTTCAAATCCTTGTAAAGACTGGAGAAATCCAGTCCTTACTACATAATTAACCGGTTAGCACAAGTGAATCAGACGGGCAGTGAAATAACACAAGTGAATCAGAGGGGCTGTGAAATAATTTATAAGGGGCTCTATACATGATTGCAATAAGGAAAGTAGTCAGTTACATAATATTATTTCTTATAGGTGCTATAATAATCTTATTTGTAACAACTTATCATGATAAACTTGTGAAAATATTCTTTCCCATCGTTTTAGCAGGGGTCTTGACCTATATTCTTCGTCCTATGGTATTAAAGCTTGAAAAGAGAAACATATCCAGAACACAAGGGATACTGTTGATTTATTTGTTTTCAGGTATAGTGCTTATCGCCTCTGTAATATTTATTATGCCGGTACTTGTAAACAATACTCGTGAATTTATTAATACATTTCCCCAAATAACACTGGAGTACAAAAATAATTTTAACAATGCAGTTAAAATGATAGATACGAGCAATTGGCCTATAGAAATAAAAAATGCTGTTTTTAATGAGATAAACAATGCGGTCGGCATATTAGAAATCAGGCTTTTGAACACATTGAGAAATGCATTATTTGGTTCGATGAATGCGGCCACAAGTATAGGCGATTTCATAATAGCAATGATAATTGCATACTACCTGATAAAGGATGCAGAGTTTTTTAAAAAAAATTTTCTTTCCCTTGTGCCAAGAAAATGGAGGAATAATATTATTGTTACATGCAGGGAAATAAACGATATACTGTCAAGCTTTATACAGGGTCAGATTTTAACGGCAGTTATTATTGGAATCATGGAAACAACAGCACTTTTGGTAATAGGCGTAAAATATGCACCGATTCTCGGGATAATTGGAGGCATATCAAATATAATACCTTATTTTGGACCCTTTATCGGGGCAATACCTGCAGTAGCTGTGGCATTTATTGATTCACCTGTAAAAGTTGTATGGACTATTACTGCCTTTATTGTTATACAGCTGATTGATAATGCATTCATTTCACCCAAAATAATTGAAGGGAGACTGGGACTTCATCCTGTTACAACTATTCTTGCGGTATTGGTGGGAGAAGAATTTTTCGGTATAGCCGGTATGCTGGTAGCTGTTCCTGTAACTGCTGTTATAAAGGTGATACTTAAAAGGTCAATAGAGACTATCGTATAGTTCTTGACACTCAGAGAATACTTATATATAATTTTACTAAATAATGCCTTGCAACAGAATTAAATTGGGGAGATTTCACGTACATTAAAATGGCATTAACACGCACATTAAAATGGATTTTGGCATTAGGAAAGATTATGAATTATCTTACTTTTAAGAAAACATTAAATTGGGATAGACTTGAAGAAACGCTTCCTGAATAAAACAGGGAAACGCTCTCGTGCCTAGGAATACTAGGAGGAGAGTTTTTATATTATAGGGTTAAGTAATGAGTAAAAACCGGGAGAAGGAGAATAAGATGCAGAAATTAGGATTAAATGAGCTAAGAGAAAGATTTTTAAGTTTTTTTGAGGGCAAGGGGCACTTGAGACTTCCAAGTTTTCCGTTAATTCCGCAAAATGATCCCAGTCTTCTTTTGATAAACTCGGGAATGGCTCCTTTAAAGCCGTATTTTATGGGGAAGGAAGAGCCCCCAAGAAGAAGAGTAACCACATGCCAGAAATGCATTAGGACACCGGATATAGAAAATGTGGGGAAGACTGCAAGGCACGGCACTTTTTTCGAAATGCTTGGAAACTTCTCTTTTGGTGATTATTTTAAAAAGGAAGCTATTCCATGGGCGTGGGAATTTCTAACAGAAGATCTTCGGATTCCTGAGGAGTTGCTTTGGGTCTCAATATATGAAGAGGATGATGAGGCTTTTGAAATGTGGAATAAGATTGTAGGTTTAGTCCCTGAAAGAATTGTGAGGATGGGAAAAGAAGACAACTTTTGGGAGCATGGTACGGGTCCCTGCGGTCCCTGTTCGGAAATCTATTTTGACCGGGGTTCGGATAAAGGATGTGGAAGTCCGGATTGTAAGGTGGGCTGCGATTGTGACAGGTTTATAGAGGTGTGGAACTTGGTGTTTACACAGTTTAACAGGGATGAAGAGGGAAATTATACACGGCTTCCTAAGCCTAATATTGATACCGGAATGGGTCTGGAGAGGCTTGCATGTGTAATGCAGGATGTAGGCAACCTTTTTGAGGTAGACACGATTAGAAAAGTGCTTGACTATATATGTACATTGGCCGGTGTCAGGTATGGGGAGTGTGCCAGGACAGGTATTTCCATACGGGTCATAACCGACCATATTAGAAGTACAACCATGATGATATCGGATGGAGTTATACCATCAAATGAGGGCAGGGGTTATGTATTAAGAAGACTTCTTAGGAGGGCTGCAAGACATGGGAAATTACTGGGGCTTGATAAACCGTTTTTGTATGATGTTGCAGAAGTGGTCATAAATGAGTCAAAACAGGCATATCCCGAACTTGTTGAAAGATCTGAAAACATAAAAAAGGTAATAAGAATAGAGGAAGAAAAGTTTGAAGAAACTGTGGATCAAGGGCTTGTTATATTAAGCCGATACATTGAAGAAACTAGAAAAAGAAATGAAAGGGTCATTAGTGGCGAAAGTGCTTTCGAACTTCATGGCACCTATGGTTTTCCCTTTGATTTGACAAGGGAAATAGCTGAAGAAAACGGACTCGGTGTGGATGAAGAGGGTTTTAAGGCTAAAATGAAGGAGCATCAAGTGCTTGCGAGAGAAGACTATAGAAGCAAGCAAGGCTCCGCTTGGGCAAATGACATTTACTCAAGCCTTGACGGAAGTATAAGTACTGAGTTTGTAGGTTATGGTGAAGAGAAGGTACATGCTAAAGTACTCTATATAATAAGGGAAAATCAAGTGGTTGATAGTGCTTCTCAGGGTGAAAGAGTCACGATTATACTTGACCGGACTCCTTTTTATGCTGAAAGCGGCGGGCAGATAGGAGATCAGGGTGTTATTAAGGCGGAAGGACTATTTATAAGAGTTGATGACTGTAAAAAGACCAACGACGGAAAATACCTTCATATAGCGGAAATTGAAGAAGGAAGTATTAAAACGGGCATGCAAGTTGTTGCTTTAATTGATGTAAAAAGAAGAATGGCTATAGCAAGAAATCATACAACAACCCATCTTCTTCACAAGGCTCTAAGAACTGTATTAGGTTCCCATGTTAATCAGGCAGGTTCATTAGTTGAGCCTGATAGATTAAGATTCGATTTTACGCATTTTTCTGCTATGACACCAGAGGAACTCAACAGTGTTGAAGCACAGGTGAATGAAAAAATACTTGAGAGCCTTTCGGTAGATATTCGGGAAATGTCCATTGAGGAAGCAAAAAAGTTAGGTGCTGCCGCATTATTTGGTGAGAAGTACGGAGACATAGTAAGGGTTGTAAAAATTGGTGATTACAGTGTTGAACTTTGTGGAGGAACCCACCTTTCTGTAACTTCTCAGGCGGGATTTATTAAGATACTTGGTGAAAGTGGAGTAGCATCAGGGATTAGAAGGATTGAAGCCCTTACGGGTGAGAGTGCTTTGAAGCATTTTCACGAAAGAGAAGAACTTTTAAACGGTGTGGCAAAGGTTTTAAAGTCCAATCCTTCAGACAGTGTAAAAAGGGTTGAACTGCTGATGAATGAACTCAAGACGGCTAAAAAGGAAATTGAGCAGTTGAAAGGGAAGTTGGTAAGCAGTTCTCTTGACGACGTGCTATCAAAGGTCATAGAGGTTAAAGGTGTAAAAGTTGTTACTGCACGTTTTGATCAGCTTGATATGGAAGCACTTAGAAATACCGGTGACACCATAAGAAATAAAATGGGTTCGGGTGTAGTTGTTCTCGCAACGGGTTTCGAGGGAAGAGTGGGTCTTGTTGTAATGGCAACGAAGGATGTTGTTTCTAAGGGAATTCACTCGGGAAATATTATAAAGGAAGCTGCAAAGGTGACAGGAGGCGGTGGAGGCGGACGTCCAGATATGGCACAGGCAGGAGGAAAGGATATTTCCAAAATTGATGAGGCATTAAAGGAAGCTGTTAAGGTCATAGAGGCACAAATTGTATAATATAATGAATTTATAGTAATTTTACTTATAGAATAAGAAATTTTATAACGAGGTAATAGATGTTTTACGCTTCTTATAGGCGACGGATACCGATTTGCCTTTCAGGCGGTGAGCATATTTCCCGCCTTGTTGAAACACTTGCTCTCGTTGGAGCACTTGCTTATATAAGGAAATTCTTTTACAAACGAAAAATTTTCTTTGAGCTCAAGTGTTATAAAAAGCGACAACTATATAAGATTTATGAACCGCTATACTATATAAGATTTATGAACCGCTATATTGTTGCTTTTTGGGAATCGGTTGGAATTTAATTAAAAATAGTACTGGTATTTAAAAAAAAATTGTGTTATTATTAAACCATATTTAGCAACAGTTGTATTAATAAAAACTTATGTATATTTAAATACTATATTTGGTAGGGAGAGAGTAATTTGGACGGATGTGTTTTTTGTAAAATAATTAAAAAAGAATTGCCATCGATTGTCTATTATGAAGATGACAAATTAATAGCCATAAAAGACATTAATCCTGTTACTCCAGTACATATACTCATTATACCGAAAGAGCATATTATTAATGTTAAAGACATCAACGAATCAAATGCACAGATATTGATAGACATCCATAGGATTGCAAATAAACTGGCAAAAGACCTTGGGATTGCCGAAAAGGGTTACAGGCTTATAACAAACTGTGGAAAAGAAGCAGGACAGACGGTCTTTCATCTCCATTACCATCTTTTAGGTGGAGTTGATATGGGGGAAAAATTATTATGATATTTTGTATATTCATAATTGAATATTGCAATAATATGTAAATTGTGATAAGATATTTTTAAGGTATGTTTTAATATTACTATAATGGTTTTAATTCTATACATCTCTAATATTTGTACATTGAAATGCTGAAGGCTTGCCAGAGACTTTAGCATTTAAAATAACAATTAGGAATTTTTAGGGGGGGCAAAAATGAAAAAAATCCATAACAAACAACTGCAAAACATCATCTGTAGTGTAATTGCTGTCGTTATGATTTTTGGTGTACTAGCAACTGTAGCTTATACCGAAGATACTCAGCCAGATACTTTTCAGAGGGTTATTTTGGAAGCAATTGGTCTTCCAGAGAGTCAGAGGGCACAGTTTGTAGATGACGTGCTTGCAAATCTTACTGTATCGAATTACAAAAGCTATGTAGATGA
>JAAYTO010000046.1 GCA_012523755.1 Clostridium sp.
ACACGCCATATCTTAGTAATCCCGGGGGCATTTCTTAAAAAATGATTTTCTTGCCTGAATATTAAATGCTGAAATGGCATTTTAAAAAACTCTCTTGTGAGAGTATTGGCAGGAGATGGGTTCATGCTTTTACCGTGAATGATACTCTAATAAGTATTGAAAGACAATTGATTTTAATATATAATAAAATTGAAATGAGACATTACAATTTTTACTGAGATGTTATTTGAAAAATATGATAAAATTAAATATTGAGTGTGTTTTGTAGTTTTATATGCTGTATATTTTTGGTTTCTCTTATTATCTTGATTTTCCCATTGCAAGTTAAAAAGGAATCAAAGATATAGAAGTTGTGCAAGTAATGTGTATTTATGTTGTTTTAAACTATCAATAACACAGTTAGTCTAAAGTTTGCTATTTTCTATTTATCTGATTATTATATTATGATAAATAGGCACCAAATGTACATACACTACGTCATAATATACAATTCTTTTTTACACATGCTTTCTATACATGATACTATCTGTAGCATTCAAAGTGTTTCCGTACTTTTTTTAAAAAACAAAGCTGTGTTTTCCTATGCCTTTATAGTGTTTTTTTATTAAGTGGTCAACAATCATAACATGTTAAGTTTGTTATAGATATTGTTGCTTTATGCCTGATTTATTACTAACGGAAGGAGGAATAACTAATTTCTAGTACATTTATTAAATCTACATCAACGGAACACAGAAGCAATGCAGAAAATATAGAATGCAGGTATAAAGTACATATCCATAAAATTATAAAAATAAAAATTTGCATGTTATGAATATAAGACATTTTATGTCTATAGATATTTTTATTTTGGGAGGTATTGGTATGAAGAAAGGTATAAGCTTAATATTGGTCATTTCGTTGCTGATGGCAATGACGTCGTTCGTTGTTTCAGCACGTCCGGCTACTGCTTTGTCTGCATCCGGTAACAGTTACATATCATTGGAGCTTGACAAGAATGTAGCAAAAGTTGGGGATATTATTAAAGCTGTGGTAAAGATCAATGATATTAATGATTTTGCAGGATATCAGGTAAACATCAAATATGACCCTTCGGTATTGCAGGCGGTACATCCTGACACGCAAATTCCTCTTAGCAGTAATACAATGCCAAAGGACGGCAATCTGCTTGTTAATTCTGATTATGGTCCCGTATCTGGTGTTTTAAATAATACAGATGAGGGTATATTGAATTTCGGTAAGGCTTACACACTTGTAAAAGATTATAAAAAAGATTATAAAGCTGGTTATCCTGAAAAATCAGGAGTACTGGCCGAAATTAGTTTTAAGGTAATTAAAGAACAAGGCAGTACAACAATAAAATTTGCCAACTGCGAATCAATGCCGGGTAGCTTAACCGGCACAATGTTGTTTAACTTTGACAGTAAGAAAATTTCCAATTATACTGTAATTCAACCACAAGCCATCAACATATCCGGCTCTGGACATACACCGTCACCATCTAAAGGTAAGATATCAGTGGAATGGAGCAAGGACACGGTTTCTGTTGGAGATACAGTTACCGCTTCAATAAAAGTTGATGATTTCGATAGTTTGTTAGGATACCAATTTAATATTAAATATGATCCATTATTACTGAAACCCATTATTTCCGGAACTGGAGCTGCATATACAAACAATACCATGCCAGAAGACGGAACAATGCTTGTGAATCCTGAATATGGAGTGGTTTCAGCAGTATCAAACAACATAGAAAATGGTATACTGAATTTCGGTAAATCTTATACATATCTTAAAGATTATAAAGCTTCCGGTGTACCGGAGAAGAGCGGTACAATTGCCCAAATCACGTTTAAGGCATTAAAACCGATTTTTTCTACCGGATTAAGTTTTGAAGATTCCTTGACAATGCCTGAAGGCACTAAAGGTACATTGGTTTATGATTGGAATGGAGACAGAATACAAGGATATGATGTGATATCCTCCAATGCTATAAAAATAGTAAATGGTGGCTCAGTTACTCCAACTGCTACTCCAACTGCTACTCCGACTGCTACTCCAATTCCTACTCCGACTAGGACTTCAACACCAACTCCTACATCGACCCCGGTTTCTGATGGCTCAATAGAGATAGAGCTTGACAAAAACTCAGCTGTAGTCGGGGAGATTGTCAGAGCTTCGGTAAAAGTTAACAATATAAATTGTATTTCATGTTATCAGGTCAATATAAAATATGATCCTACAATGCTTCAGCCGATAAATCCTGATACCGGTAAAGCTTTTGCAGAAGACACCATGCCCGGTAAAGGTACTTTGATTATGAATGAAGAATTTGGTGAGGTTTCTGTTGCTGTAAACGATCTTTCCAACGGTATAATAAACTTTTCAAAAACCTATATGTACCTTGCTGATTACAGGAAGTCCGGCAATCCTGAAAAAACAGGAATTTTAGGAGTAATAGATTTCAAAGTTATCAAATCAGGTATCACAAGCATTAATTTTGAGGATTCCATTACCATGCCAACCAGCATATCGGGTACAATGATATTTGATTGGCATACCAACAGAATAAACGGTTATAAAGTAATACAACCGGAACCAATAGTATTATTTGATTGTGTGATACCAACCTCAACTCCGACTCCAACCCCGGTTATTACTACAAAACCAACGGATGATCCTATAGAAACATCTTTTATTGAGCTTGAACTGGATAAAAATGAAGCGAAAGTAGGAGACATTATCAAAGCTTCGGTAAATATTGAAAACATTGATAATTTTGCAGGCTATCAGGCAAACATTAAATATGATCCGCAAGTTTTGCAACCTGTTGATCTTACAACAGGCAGAGCATTAGGTGAATTACAAATGCCCAATGACGGAACAATTCTTATTAATCCGGAGTACGGTGTAATATCTGCTGTGCTTAACAATTTAGAAGAAGGTATTTTAAACTTTGGTAAAACGTACTCATACCTTAAAGACTATAAATTAAGTAATAAGCCCGAAAAAACAGGAACTATAGCACAGATTGGATTTAAGGTCTTAAAAGAAAAGGATACATTCATTGCCTTTGAAAAGTCAGTCACAATGCCGGAAAGTATTTCAGGAGCATCATTGTATGACTGGAATGGGGAATTAATATCGGGATATACGGTTATAAACCCTGATATTATAAAAATATCCGGTTCAACACCTACAAATGACGGTTATATTGCAATAGAGATTGATAAGAATAATGCAGCTGTAGGAGAAATAATAAATGCTACATTAAAGATTAATGATATTAAGAATTTCGCCGGCTATCAAGTAAACATAAAGTATGATCCTGAAGTATTGCAACCGATTAATCCAATTACAGGAGCTAACTTCACTGCAAGAACTAGACTTCAAAACAGCTCATTACTCTCAAATCAGGATTATCTGACTACGGAGATTGCATTGCATGATCTTGCAAAAGGTATACTTAACTTCTCAAAAGCATATATTTTCCTTGATGATTATAAGATGAGCGGTAATCCTGAAGAATCCGGAGTATTGGGAGTAATTGGATTTAAAGTTCTAAAGGAAACCAGCACTAAAATCAGTTTTGAAGACACTGTTAAAATGCCAGGCAGTGTTACAGGAACAATATTATTTGATTGGAATGGGTCTCAAGTCTCAGGCTATGAAGTGGTTCAATCGGATATAATTAATGGCGGCGGTGGTTCTGTAGGCAGCAGTTATATCGCATTAGAATTAGATAAGAATAATGCCGATGTTGGTGAAATAATAAAGGCTACGGTTAAGGTAAATAATATTGACCAACTGGCAGGCTATCAGGTAAATATTAAATATGACCCTAATGTGCTACAGCCTATTAATCTAGAGACTGGAGCAGCATTTACCAAAAGGACGAATTTCGCATACAAAGAGCTGTTCATGAATTCTTCTTACAGCCCAACAGATATTTCGTTGCATAATCTAACAACAGGTGTATTAAACTTCTCAAACATATATACTTTTGTGGAGGATTATAAATCAAGCGGCGTTGCTGAAGAATCAGGTGTGATAGGCGTAATCGGTTTCAAGGTTCTAAAGAAGGAGAGTACGTCAATATCTTTTGAAGATACTGCTACTATGCCGGGTAGCGTTTCAGGAACGATATTATTTGATTGGAATTGCAAAACGATAACGGATTATTCTGTAATCCAGCCAGAAAAGATTAATTAATAAGTATTATGGTTATACTTAGTATTAAATTAAAAGCAATGGAAGCTCGGGGGCATTGAGCCCCCTTGCTTTATTAGTTATTATATTAGAGAGAATTATATACAACCTGGGAGGAAGAGGAATGATTAAATCAAACATATTAAAGCTATGTATTATTTTCGCTCTATTATTTTCACTACTATGCGGTTGCTGGTCAGATACCGGTTCTAATGACAACATGAAGCCATCTCCGTCGGTTGAACCCACAAACAATACTGATTCAACTCCTATACAAGAGCTACAAACCATTGAACCTAAGAATACAGAAAACCCCATAATCAGTGCCACACATACGTCTTTTTCTCCTGTTAATACACCATCAGAGGTGAAAGCAGATGGAAATATACAATTAGTGATGGATAAGAATACTGCAGCAAAAGGGGAAATAATAAAGGTGGAATTAACTGTTAAAAACATTCCGAATCTTGCTGCATATCAGGTAAACATAAAATATGATCCTTCGGTATTGCAGGCAGTAAACCCCGATACAGGTATGCCGCTTGCAAATGATGAATCACCAAAGGATGGGGATATTCTTGTTAATTCAAGCTATGGATTAATTCCTATTAATAATCACAGCATTGAAGAGGGTATTTTAAACTTTAGCAAGTCCTATATAAACTATAATAAGTACAAAAGTGATGGAAAATCTGAGCACTCTGGTGTGTTAGCCATTATAGGGTTTAAGGTGCTGGAAGAAAAGAGTACAGCTATTGCCTTTGAGGATGCAGATTTTATGTCCGGGGCAATATCCGGAACATTTTTATTTGATTGGGACGGTAATAAGTTGACCAATTATACTGTTGCACAGCCAAGCCAGATCAATTAAATTAGTTAAATAGAAGAACAACCGTATTGACAAAAGCATAAATATGTTATAAGAATATATTAGTAAAAAATTTAGGGGTGCATTAAATAAATGTGAAGAAAAATATTCCAGAAACTTAAGTTCTTCTACATTTCTCTTCACTTAAATAATATATACCAGTGAATGACCCTGAATCGAAAATAAAACACCTATAAATGTTTTATTTTCGTAATTAAATTGGAGGAGTAGCTGTGAAAAAATATATTATTATTTTCTTGGTAGCTGTCTTATGTGTTACATGCATTATTCCGACTATGGCAGATAACAAGAACAATGTCAATGATAAAATGACTGAAATTGATAATAAGTTGAATCAAATAGAGCAAGAAAAAAAAGAGATTTATAATCAAAGGAATCAACTAGAAGAGGAAAAGCAAGCGGTTATAAGCAATCATGAAGAGGAAAACGAAGAATATGAAAAGTTAACGAAGGAATTGGATTTATTGAACGCTGAGATCCAAAAATATGAGGATTCATTAAAGCAAGCAGAAGAAAAGTACGGCAAGCAGTCTGAGGAATTTCAAAAGAGGCTTGTTATAATGTATAAGAATTCTTACATATCATACATTGACATTTTAGCGGATTCAAAGAATCTTGTTGACTTTTTTCAGAGGATGGAGGTTATTTCTTCAATTGCAAAAAAAGATAAGGATATAATTAAAGAATTTCAAGCAATAAAAAAAGATACCCTATATAAAAAGCAATTGGTCGAAAATATTAAATCAACAAAGAAGAATGAGTTAAGCGAAAAAAAGGATATCATTAATGAATTAATAGCTACTAGGCATGGGTTAGAAGGCAAGATAAAAGAAAGTGAAGAAAAATTAAAGAATTTAGAGAAGCAGGAAGACAGTTTAATACAGCAATCCATTCAAATTGCAAATCAAATAAGAAAAATCGGTGGCAGTAAAAAATATGCAGGAGGTACGATGGTATGGCCCGTACCAAGTTGCAAAAAAATAGATTCATACTTTGGCAACAGATTGCATCCTATTTTAAAAAAGTATAAAATGCATACGGGTGTTGATATAGATGCGGCTTATGGTGCATCCATAGTGGCTGCAAACCAAGGAGTTGTTATTTTCGCGGGATGGCAGGATGGCTATGGCTATACCGTTATCGTTAATCATGGCGGCGGAATAACAACATTGTATGCTCATTGCAGCAGCCTTCTTGTAAAAAACGGTGATATGGTTAAGAAGGGTCAAGTTATTGCCAAAGCCGGTCAAACTGGAATGGCAACCGGAACACATCTTCATTTTGAAGTAAGAATTGATGGAAATGTAGTCAATCCCTTAGAGTATATTAGCTAAAAGTAAATATCCATTTCAAGAAATCAAAAAAATATTTTCTATAGAATATTGAGTTTTTAAAAGGGGAGATAATCCCCTTTTAAATTTGCAATGATTATACAAAATAAAAATTTTGTATAATCGAAGGGAGAAAAGACAAATCCACCTATAACAATCCCAAATCCATAAAAATATAAAAAGACTACCGTAAAAAGATAAAAAAAAAACTACCGTCAGTAAAAACTTACGCTGTCGGTAGTTTGGTATGAAGGTTGGTATACTTATAAGCAAATGACTGCTGTATAAGTCATTATAGATATTCGAATGTATTTTAGTTTTGAGGGGGCAAAAAACAATTTTTTTTAAATTATATGTAGAAAATTATCCATAGAAAAATATTTGATAAAAAGACTTAAACATTTTGCTAAATTATGCTATAATAATATTAGTTGTTTTTAAATTGATTTTTTCTATTATTTTCCTTATCAACAAGCATCTTTGAGATTTCATTGGTCTATTTTAAGCTCACAGGTTTTACTGATACTTTTTGACTTGTTATTCTTTAAACCTAATTTTAAACTTAGCTCTATACTCAACTTTAACTTAACTTTAAACTTAGCTTTATACGCAACTTTAACTTAACTTCATACTTAACTCTATACTTAACTTTAACCTAACTTTATACTTAACTCATACTTAACTCTGCAGTAGTGTTCAAAATAATGAAATGGAGATGATTTTATGAAGTTTAAAGCTGGTGAAATTGTCACACTAAAGCACTATTCTATCGATAACAATAACAGAGGTATCGTAAGTGAAACTTTCAGCGAGGGGGTTATTATTAAACCAGAGAAGGATTTTCTCATATATAGTTTTTTTGATAGTGATCCTGTTGTAATAGGCTACGAAAATGAAAATATCATTAACCTCTGTGAGAGTACAGTGAGCTTTATAGATTACAAGGAAAATTCCTTTACACTAACTATCAATAACATACAATCAATAAAAAACAAAAGGATTACCCAGAGGTTCCCTGTATCTCTATGTGCATATATCATAAACGATAATGCACAAATCTTTTCATACATAAGGAATATAAGCCTTGATGGACTTTCCTTATGTTCTAAACAAGAGTTTAAAAAAGGAGATGTATTTTCAATTAATACAAGAATGGCAAATATAGATCTTAATTTTAAAGCCCGAATTGTATGGAAAAATGTAAGTAAGGTGGGATTTGAATACGGTCTTGAATTTTATTCGGCTAATCCTGAATTCAGCGATACCCTTGAAAGATGTATTGAACTTTTAAGGCTTGATCAGGAACTTGCAGTAAATCGATTAAAATACGACTTTGAGCCTATAAAAAGGATAATTCAAAGAAGAGTTATAATGAATTAAAAATAAGCCCAAAAGCCTTTGGAGTACATGATGCTCCAGAGGCTTTTTTTAGGTGCATATTATTATTTAATTTAAAAAATATAAAAATAATAAAAATTATAGCTTATCCCATCTGGGATCTATATTTTTAGAAACCGCCCTATAACCTTTGGCAACATATAGAGCATCTAAAAGAGCAATCCTTACCATTGCTTCGCATACAGGATAGATCCTCGGACATATTGAGGGATCATTTCTTGTTTGAAATGCAACTTCAACATTTTCAAGCTTATACATATTGACTGTATTTTGAGGGATCGAGATGGTGGGGGTTGGCTTAACAGCAACCCTTATTCTGATATCCTCTCCATTGGAAATTCCGCCCAACAGCCCCCCTGCCCTATTTGTCTTAAACCGCACACGCCCTGTAGTCTCGTCATAATAAGGGGTATCATTTGACTCAGAACCCTTTAGTTTCGTATGCTCAAATCCGGCTCCAAACTCAATTCCTTTTATGGCACCAATAGACATTATTGCATGGGACAGTGTTGCCTGAAGCTTATCAAAAACCGGTTCGCCAAGACCTGCGGGTACGCCCCGGGCTATTATTTCCACAACACCACCGACAGAATCTCCTTCTGCCTTGATTTTCAGCAGCTCATCCATCATTTCCCTAGCTTTATTCAGATCGGGACAATTTAAGTCATTTTTACGGTAATTGGCTTTTGCCGTTTCGTAAGTAATGTTTTCTGCTTTTATTCCATGTATTTCGGTTACAAACGCAATTACATCTATACCCATTGTGTCTAAAACAGCCTTTGCAACTGCTCCTCCGGCAACCCGTGAGGCAGTTTCTCTGCCGGAAGCCCGGCCGGCACCGATATTATCGGCAAATTGACCATATTTCTTAAAAAAGGTATAGCCGGCCTGACCGGGTCTTATTACCTCATTGTAGCTCATGTGCTTTTTCAGATGTTCATCCTCAATAACCCCGTTGGGTATAATCATTCCAACAGGTGCACCGGTCGAAATATCATTCTCCATAACGCCGGAAAATATAAATACCCTGTCCGATTCTTTTCTTGGCGTATCCAAGGCTGATTTGCCGGGTTTTCTTTTATCCAATTCTTCCTGTATAAGTTCACTTGTAAGCTTAATTCCTGGAGGAACACCATCAACAATTGTCATTAATCCGCCGTACAATTCTTTCGGTATGTCAGGGTTTTTACGAAAACCTCCTGCATATGATTCTCCACAGGTAGTTACCCTAAATATTCTGCCAAATGAATTCCCTACCATCCTACCTTCTCTCCTTTGTTTTTATAATTAACTTTGGGCTTTAAATTCATTATAAATACTTGCTATTTCCGCTACTATTGACTGAACGCCTTTTTTGCAGCAGTCAATGGTTATATCGGCAAACTTTTCATAAAGCGGCTCTCTCTCGGCATATATGTCAGCAAAGCTCTGTTGGCTATTTCTTGCCAACCTTCTTTCGGGAGCAAGCCTGTTTTCAAGTTCCTTTAGGTTCTGCTTAAGATAAATAACAATACCGTTCTTCTTAAGGAACTCCATTGCATCTTTATTGTATACAACACTTCCACCAGTAGATATAACCCGGTTATGTAAATCCAGTTTCAATAGTATTTGTTCTTGAATTTCAAGAAACCTTTCGAGACCATCATGGGCTACAATATCCTTAAGTGGTTTGTTTTCCTTTTCAAGAATTATATTATCGGTGTCAATAAAACTCATGCCAAGAGCTTGTGAAAGCGGTTGTCCCACCGTGGTCTTTCCAGAGCCAGGCATACCGATTAAAACTATGCTGTTTGTTTTCATTATAAATCTCCCTTAAAATATAGAGATGGGGACTATATAAACCGCATTCAAACAAGAAGCAAATAACAATTATGTTGAAATTGCGGTTTATAAGCTTAGACAACGCAATGTGCAAAACACACACTGCGTTGTCCATCTCTCTATTACATTATATATATAGTATTATACACATAAACTAACAGAGCTCCAAGAGAAAAATTAAATTTTTTCTTACCGATATTATATTTATTATGATATATTTTTAATATTTGCTTGGTTTGTAAACATCAAAAACATAGATAACGCATCCGTTAGCTTCCATGTTAATACCTATGCCAATATGTTCATAGTCTCCCAGTATGGTACCTCGACTACTAGAAGTCATCCAAGACGCAATAACAAACATGCTGTCCATTTGTCCTTTTGCAATGAGCTCTGCTACGGAACTGAATTTAATTCCGGCACTTCTTATCCTATCAGTAACAACTTGTCCATTAGAGTCGGTGAAGCCAAAATAATTTTTTTCAACCATATCCCTACAAAAGGCTCTTGATATTGCCGCCATTTCATTGGACCATTTGAGGGGTTCTTTTCCATATCTTATCCTTAACGCATTAGTGATATCAAATAACTCCATCTCATAGCTTGTACGCAGTCTTTCACTGGGCGTGCCATAATATCCTTTTAAGGACTTCTCTGTATCATAGTCAATCATCATAAAAGCTGTAACTTTTATGTCATCATTCATGTCATAAAAAATAGTTGTATAGTACTCATTATTTATATTGAATACTTTCCATTCATCTTTTGTGTCCATTCTGTAACTGGTATTTCCCTTCATGATGCTTGATAAAGGTTTCCCAAGTTCTTCTTCCACTGTGGATTTAGGTGTTCCGATTCCTATATTCTCATTGAACTTGTAATATAGAGAGTTTGAATATATTCCTACGGTTTTACCGTCTTTTATACCAATTTGGAGGTATTTTGTGAGATCATTATTGTATATGTACCAATCAAATCCGTATCGGCTTAAATCTATGCGATCCGGTTGACCGAATCTATTTGTTATGGTCTGTACAGATGCCCCCATTAAATCATCCAACCTTAAAGCATCTGGCCTTAAGCTATTAACAGGAAAATCGGTTATTTTGCGAAGCAGGTATCTTTTTAACAATGTGAAATCGGTGGAGTTTACTTCACTATCGCCATTTAAATCCGCATATATTGTGTTGTTAATGGTGGCTTTCTTTAAGATACTCCGTTTTAGAATGGTTAGATCTGTTGAGTTGATATCACCGTCTTGATTTATGTCACCATATAGAACAAATGCACTTACCGGTAAAAACTTTAAAGCAAGAATGGTCGCGGTTAACAGGAACAAAAGACATTTCTTCCACATAAAATCATCCTCCCAATTCTTCTTTTTTTTCCGGTACAGATTTACAATTACAACGAAGAGTTTTCCCTCTTACTAATATTATTCGTAATATAGTGCAGGTTTGTGTCGGGAGAATTCATTTATTTATATAAATTATATAATATAAATAAATGAAAACATGTAGTATAATATTAATTGGTGTATTGTCTAAAGTATTATTGATGTGAGGAGATGTCAAAATGGCTGAAGCATATTTCGATGAGGCACCTTTTATACTTAAGGATTTTTTAAGCTATATGGAGACCATTAAAGGTAAATCGAAGAATACTGTTCATGAATATTATTATGATTTAAGGCTGTTTTTTCGGTTCATGAAAATACATAAAGGATTGGAGGCCAAAGACAAAGATTTTGAAACCATTGATATTAAAGAAATAGACGTGGAAATGCTAAAAAAAATAACCCTAAGTGATCTTTACTCGTTTATGTCCTTTTTAAGCCGAGACAGAGACAATAATTCAAGCTCAAGAGCAAGAAAGGTTGCAAGCATAAAATCATTTTTTAATTATATAACAAACAAAGCAAAGCTTTTAGATCAAAATCCAGCTGCCGAACTGGAATCGCCCAAGATAATGAAAAGGCTTCCGAGGTATCTTAATATAGAGGAAAGTAAAAAGCTTTTAGGGGCAATTGATGGAGTGCACAGGGAAAGAGATTTTGCAATCATAACACTGTTTTTGAACTGCGGTCTTAGGCTTTCTGAGCTTGTAGGTATCAATCTGAATAATATTAAAAACGATATTTTGACTGTTGTGGGCAAGGGTGACAAGGAAAGGACAATCTATCTCAATGCGGCATGTAAAAAGGCTATTGAGGCATATTTGAAGGTACGTCCAGTGGAAGGAGTAAAGGATAAAAATGCACTTTTTTTAAGTGAAAGAAAACAGAGAATAAGCAATAAAACAGTCCAGCATATTGTAAAAAAATATATAAAGGCAGCTGGGCTTGATCCAAAAAGGTATTCCACTCATAAACTCAGGCATACGGCGGCTACACTGATGTATAAGCATGGAAAGGTTGATATCAGAGCCCTGCAGGCGATATTGGGTCATGAGAGCATTGCAACTACCGAGATATATACCCATGTAGACAGCCAGCAGATAAAATCCGCTGTAGAGAGTAACCCGTTATCGGGTTATGTTGATGAGCACAATGATAATGAAAACAATAATAATAATGAAAACAAAAATGATAACAAAAACAATGGAGATAACGATAATTAATCTGCTATATTTATAATTGTAAGCCACAATCGGTATTACAACTAATTTGCATTTTGATAATAAGGTACATAATATTTGAGAACTGGAGCAGATGCTATGAATTTTAGAAAATTTTATTTAGTAATTTGTTCAATACTATCGGTTTTTATGTTTTTTATGGGGTCGCTTACCCTTTTATATATTAATTTAACAACTGTAGACGAAAAGCCTGTCAATAAGTCAGGTGCATTCATCCACGAAATACTGAGCCCTTTTAAAGAAAACAATATGCCCATTAATGTCCTTGTTTTAGGCGGTGATAAGGTAAATCTTAATACCGACACAATGATGCTTGTTAACTTTAACCCCTCTTCCTCAAAGTTAAGCATTCTTTCGATACCTAGGGATACAAGGGTTATTATAGACGGCAAGAGGGCAAAGATAAATGCTGCCTATCCTAAGGGTGGAGGAGAATTAGCTGTTAAAACAGTAAGTAATCTTCTGGGAGTAGATGTTGAGTATTATGTTTTTATCAATACATCTTCTTTCAGGGAAATTATTGATACCCTTGGAGGAGTAGATTACAATGTTCCCGTGGATATGGACTGGGATGATCCCTTACAGGATCTTCATATTCATATTAAAAAAGGTCCTCAACACTTCGACGGGGTTAAGGCAGAGCAGTTTATGAGGTTTCGGCAGAATAACAACGGCAAGGTTAACGAGTATTATGACGGAAGCGACCTTAAAAGAATTGATGCTCAGCAGAATTTTATTAAAGAGCTCATTAGGCAAAAACTAAATATATTTTATATAACAAGATTAAACGACATAATTAATACCGTGTTTAAAAACATTGAAACCAATCTTAACATAAGCGAGGTTTTAAAGATGTCCAGCAGTGCCACAAAGATACAGCCTGACAACATACAAACCTTTAAGGTTCCAGGGAATTCTGTATTGGATGGAGCATGGTACTATATCATGGACAAAGATGAAACCGACAAGATTGTAAAAGAGAATTTTAGATGAGTTGACAAAAATAGAAGGGAAATATCCCCTTCTATTTCACTTTATAAAGTCAAGAAGTTTCGGATCCAAAGGATGTATATCCGAAATTCAACTGGAACTTTAAATAAAATTATTCAACCGGAAGTTTAAATAATTCAAATCGCTTCCCTCTTAATTCATATCTTCCATAAATGCTCTGTAAGCCTTATATGCCATATATATATCTGCCTTGCTTGTTACTTCAAAGGGTGAATGCATTGACAGGACTGCTACGCCGCAATCTATTACGTCCATACCCATGTTGGCCATGAATTGAGCGATGGTACCGCCCCCGCCTTTGTCTACCTTACCCAGTTCGCCAGCTTGCCATAAAATACCGTTGTCATTAAAGAGTTTTCTTACCTCACCCATAAATTCGGCATTGGCATCGCTTGATCCGGATTTTCCCCTTGCACCGGTATACTTCATAAGTACAATTCCTTTTCCGATAAAGGACGAGTTGAGCTTGTCATATACACCCTCAAAGTTTGGATCAATGGCAGCAGTTACGTCTGCTGAAAGCATTTTTGAGTTTGTGAAGCACCTTCTTAATACCATGTCGGTGTATTTATCCGAACTCAAAGCACAGATGTCTGCAATAAAATTTTCTAAAAAGCTTGACTGTGCTCCAGTGTTACCCATGCTTCCAACTTCTTCCTTATCAGTCAAAACACAAACAGCAGTTTTTTCAACATTTTCAAGATCCAATATGGATCTTAAGGATGTATATGAACACACCCTGTCATCCTGACCGTAAGCTCCCACCATACTTCTGTCAAATCCGATGTCTCTGGCCTTAAAGGCTGGGACTATCTCAAGTTCGGCAGATAGAAAATCTTCTTCAATTATGCCGTATTTTTCATTGAGAAGCCTCAATATATTAAGTTTAACCTTTTCCTTAACCTTCTCGTCATTATAGGGAATTGAACCGGTAAGGATGTTTAGACCTTCTCCTGTAATACCTTCACCCATTTTCTTTTGCATTTGATCTGCTGCAAGGTGAGGTAAAAGGTCGGTAATTGTAAAAACGGTGTCGTTTTCATCCTCTCCAACAACCACGTCTACGCTGCTGCCGTCTTTCTTAATTATAATGCCATGCATGGAAAGAGGTATTGTTACCCATTGGTATTTTTTGATTCCTCCATAGTAGTGGGTTTTCAAAAACACCATTCCACTGGATTCATAAACTGGATTTGGTTTAAGATCCAGCCTCGGTGAGTCTATATGGGCACCGACAAGATTCATACCCATCTTTGGAGGTTTTGAACCAATTACAGCAAGGGCAATTGTTTTGTTTTTAAAAATCCTGTAAACCTTCATTCCCTGTTTGAGAGCGGTATTTGAATTTATAAAATCCTCAATTGACACAAAACCCCTAGCTTTAGCAAGTTTTTCTGTTTCTTTTACAAACTCTCTTTCTGTTTTTGAACTATCCAAAAATTTCTTGTAGTCTTCAGAAAAAGAAAATATTGTTTTAAATTCTTCATCGCTAATTTTGTTCCAGACGTTAGGATTATTGTAGGAAAGCTTTTCCGACAATTGCTGTCCGGTAGTTTTGTTTTCTGACATATGCTTTTCCTCCCGTTCAATTTATATAACTAAACAATTATATTATATATCTAAAATAGCTAACAATAAACATTTTTACACAGGATGTATTAAATAAATGTGAAGAAAAATATTACAATTTCACACAGAAAATAAAACCTATGGGTCATTTCGGTTTGTAAAACTCCACTAATAGAAAAAAGGAAGGATAGATTATAAAAAGGTTCCCTTAAGCTCATTCTTCATTAATTCGTAATTATCCAGAATTTTAAAGAGCATATCGACAACTTGAGGGTCAAACTGTGTACCCGAATTGATACGAAACTGCTCTATCGTTTCTTCAAGGCTTAGCTTTGACCTGTATTTTCTGTCAGACATCATGGCATCAAAGGCATCTGCTACTGATAATATTCTTGCGAGAAAAGGAATTTCTTCACCTTTAAGACCTTCCGGGTAACCCTTTCCGTCAAATCTCTCGTGGTGATATTTAACCAATGGCACAACATCTTTAAACATTGAAATGGCCGATAGTATATAAGCCCCCTTTAATGGATGCTTCTTTATTTCTTCATATTCGTCGTATTCGAGTTTGTCGGTTTTGAAAAGAATGTCATCGGCAGTTCCAATTTTTCCGATATCATGGAATATTCCTCCCACCTTAAGGAGTTCTATTTCATTTTCAGACAAACCAAAGGCTTCTCCCAGCTTTGAAGCAAAGTATGCTACACGGTCAGAGTGACCCCTTGTGTATATATCTTTTGCATCAACGGTTAGGCGTAAAGCCTCGATGGTATCAATATATCTGTTACGAAGTTCTTGATACGTTCTGTCGAGCTCTTCCTTCTTCATGTTTATAAGCGAATGCAGAAAAGCATTGTTTATTGACAATGCCGCTTGACTTGAATAAATTTCAAGCAAGCGAAGGCCTTCTTCAAAATTATAGCTCTCGATGTAAATTATACCCGTTGATTTATTTACTTCGTTTAGTAGAGGCAAAATGATTCCATGGTCTAAATTGATTATTTGCCCGGTTTCCCTTGCACGGCCAATTTGCTCCATAAGATCCGGAGAAAGCATGGTAACCATTGAATCCACATTCATGTTATAATCGCCTACACCCTTATATATTATTTTATTTCTACCATTATCATTATTACTGTTGCAGTCATCCACCAGTATGAAAGCATTCTTGCTGTTTACTAGGGGCATCAATCCTTCAAGAATTTCTTCGAGGATCGTGCCTATAGGCTGCAACTGATAGATTTTTGGCACTGCCTGAAGAATTTTGTTTAATCCATCCTTAAACTGCTTTATAGTACGCATTTGGGATATGGATTTTATCCCCGATTCAATTAAAAGAAGAAGTTGGTCAAACCTGTCCCCCTTTTCACAATAGCCCTGTATATCAAGAACTTTAATGGTCTCAAGAGGAGGTGCAAGGTCTTTGTGACCGGTAAGCAGCAATATGTAAATGTCCTTATTGAACTCTCTTATCTTGGCAACAACCTCATCGCCGTGAATCGGCGTCATTATGTAGTCAAGTATGATCATATCGAAACTTTCTTTTTTAACAATCTCAATAGCTTCTAATGGATTAGAAACACCTACACAAAAGTAACCGCTACGTGTAAGCATAACTCTCATTGAATTGATTATTCCTTCTTCATCGTCCACTATCATAATTTTGTAATCTGTTGACACTTCTACTACCTTTTTCCTCATAATAATCCTCCTCAATGAGAAACACTAATAATAACTACACTGTATATAAACCATAAAATCTAAAATTGCTTTCAGCCATTTTGTCAGAAATTAAAAGCCGATTAATAAATATTAAACGGGTGTTTTCCCCGTCGAAAAAAATATTCCCCTAAAAAAAATGAAATACAAAACAGAATCAGAACATAATTTCTTTAATAAAACAAATATTTGAAATGCTTTATAAACGAGATTAACTAGTGTTTATAATAATTTTATAGATACTATATATATATTTTACTTTATTTTGAATGCATTTTCAATAGACAAGTGAAAATTTTAGTCCTATAGTTTCTTGCTTCACGATGTTTCTTCTACATTTTTTCACTTTAATAATACACACCCAAGGCAATTCGATTCCTTGACTAATCGTAATACATGTTTTATAAATAATATATGTTCGATACCTAACTTAATTTTAACTGGAGGTAAAAATATGTTTGATTGTCATGTTCACAGCAACTTTTCGGGGGACAGCAATATGGATGCAAGATTGGCAGCAGAAACAGCAAAAAAAATAGGTCTTAAAGGTATTTCCTTTACTGATCACCTTGATTATGACTATCCTGACTATGATGACGTTTTTTTGATCGATTTTGATCTATATTCGGAATATATGGATCGTTTAAAGCAAGATTATGACGGGTTCAAGGTATTAAAAGGTATTGAAGTAGGCATACAGCCCCATGTAGTAAAGGAATCTTTGGAGGTTGTAAAAAAGTATGATTTTGATATTGTGATTGGGTCAATTCATGTTGTAGATAAATTGGATCTGCACAATGGTGATTTTTGCAGAGAGAAAACCAAGAAAGAATCCTATTCGCGGTATCTTGAAACGGTTCTGGAGTGCATATCTCTTTTTGATGATTTTGATGTGTTAGGTCATATTGATCTCATAAGGAGATATGGATGTTATGATGACAAGACATTATCAATTGATGACTACCGCGATTATATTGATGCCATACTTAATAAGCTCATTTCCGATGGAAAAGGTATAGAGATTAATACTTCAGGATATCGATACAAGTTGGACTCACCTATGCCGGCCTATGAAATAATAAAAAGGTATCGGGAACTAAATGGAGAAATAATTTGTACCAGCTCTGATGCTCATACTCCTGATTACATAGGGTATAAATTTGATTATATAAAGGAACTGCTGCTTAAGGCAGGTTTTAAATATACAGCATATTTTGAAAACAGGAAACCTGTTTTTACTTCTATTGTTTCTTGAATTTATTAATTAATGGGTGCATTTTACTTTAATTAGCCGCATTTAAATAATATGCACCCATTAATTACTTTATAGGAGACTTTTTAGCCTTCCTTTGCTTTTTATTAAGAGGTTATGCCCATCTTCATCTTTAAATGGGTTTTACCCTGTGGTAAACCTTCTTTCCCTTTTTTATAATTAGCTCATTGTCTACCAGATCGTCTTCATTAATGACTTTATCAAAACCTTCAATCCTGTTATTATTTACATAGATGCCGCCTTGCTCGATGAGCCTACGCCCTTCACCTTTTGATGGTATCAATTTGGTCTTTAAAAGCAAATCGATAATATTTATTCCCTCTGAGATCTCTTTTAAGGCTATTTCAGTAGTTGGCATATTCTCAGTACTTGCCCCCTTCGTAAAAAGGGCTTCAGCGGTTTTTTGAGCCTTCAGTGCTTCTTCTTCGCCGTGAATGAGTTTTGTGACCTCGAAAGCCAATATTTTTTTCGCATTGTTTATCTCTTGGTCTTTGAGTTGAGCCAACTTTTTGATTTCTTCCATAGAAAGGAAAGTAAGTAGCTTTAGACACTTTATTACATCCTCGTCATGTATGTTTCTCCAGTACTGGTAAAATTCATATGGAGTAGTTTTGTCAGGATCAAGCCATAGTGCACCCTTTTCAGTTTTACCCATCTTTTTACCTTCACTGGTGGTTAAAAGGGTAAAGGTCATACCATAGGCCTCTTTTCCCTCCACTCTTCTGATAAGCTCAATTCCTCCAATTATGTTTGACCATTGGTCATCTCCGCCAAGCTGCATTATACATCCATGATCCCGATATAATTTCAGAAAGTCGTAGCTTTGCATAAGCATGTAATTGAACTCAATAAAGGAAAGCCCTTTTTCCAGTCTTGATTTAAAGCACTCGGCTGTCAGCATCCTGTTAACCGAGAAGTGAACGCCTATCTCTCGCAAAAAATTAACATAATTCAAATCGAGGAGCCAGTCTGCGTTATCAACCATCAATGCCTTTCCTTCACTAAAATCAATAAATTTTGAAATTTGTTTTTTGAATTTTTCTGCGTTGTGGCTTATTTCTTCTCTGGTCATCATTCTTCTCATATCGGTTTTTCCGGTGGGGTCACCAACCATTGTGGTTCCGCCTCCTACCAAAGCGATGGGTTTATGCCCTGCCCTTTGCATATGTGCCATAACAACCAATTGCAGAAAATGCCCTACATGAAGGCTGTCAGCAGTTGCATCAAAACCGATATAAAAGGTAACTTTCTCCTTTTCCAACAATTCTTTAATAGGTTCTTCATGAGTAACCTGGGCAATAAACCCTCTTTCCATAAGGGTTTCATATACATTTGCCATAAAAACACCTCCAGATTGATAATCTAATGATCTTTTATATTTTGGACATTTCATAAAGTAAAATCCCCATCAATAAAAAAAGCCTGCCGTCCTTTTCTAAGGACGAGAAGCTCCCGTGGTACCACCTTAATTCGCATATCAAAATCTAACTGATACACCTCATTAAACACTGCCACTATAACGGGTGACTACCGTCAACACTTACGTATACTTTCAGTGCGAAACTCAAGAGGGTAATTCACTCATTCAAGTGCAAAAGTCCTTTCACTGGCCGGACTTCTCTCTAAATGCCAACATGAATGGCTACTATAAGATATACATCTTCTCTGTCATCGTTTTTTGCATTATCTAGTATTCTAACATATATTCTCCTCAGTTACAATGGTTTATTTAATTATTCCCACGGTAAAAGCATGAACCCATCTCCTGCCAATACTCTCACAAGAGAGTTTTTTAAAATGCCATTTCAGCATTTAATATTCAGGCAAGAAAATCATTTTTTAAGAAATGCCCCCGGGATTACTAAGATATGGCGTGTGA
>JAAYTO010000047.1 GCA_012523755.1 Clostridium sp.
ATTACTCGCATTTCACAGTTCCTTTGTTGAAACCGTTTCGTGTATTTCTTGCTTCGCAAGTTACTCAAATTCATTAACGAGTTCATGTTATCTTACACTGTTCACTTTTCAAAGTCCATATCCGCCTGTCCGAAGCATTTGACTGCCCCCGTCAAAGCGACTTTTATATATTATCACGCTGTCTCAACTTTGTCAACACTTTTTTATTGACAATTTTTTATTTTATTCTCGGCTCGACAAACAACCTCTGAATGCGACAGCTTTTTGATTATACCATCATAAATATAATTAAGTCAAGAGTTTATAAACTCTTATTATTATCTATTTTTCTTAATTAACACAAATTTTATTCAATTATCTTCTTTAACTTCTCCAAATCTTCATAATAAACCTCTTTAAGCCTTACGTTATAAATAACACTTGCGGGATGGTAAAGCGGAAATAAATTATATTCGGTTCCCAATACTTCAACCCTGTTTGTTTTACCGTGTAACTCACCAATTGTAACATTGGTTCCACAAACCGACCTTAACGGAACATTTCCTAAAGTGACAATGTACTCAGGGTTAATGATATTTATCTCCTTTAATAAGTACTCCCGGTTATCCTCAATCTCTTTTTTAGTAGCTGGTCTGTTGGTTATTCGGTTTGTCTCGGGATTTACTTTTGAAAGCCTATACTTTATCGCATTGGTTATGTATATATCCTCTCTTATAATTCCCAGCCTGTCTAAAAACTCCGCAAGGTTTTTCCCTGCTGCTCCGACAAAGGGCTTTTCCTGTTTTACCTCATCCTTTCCCGGTGCCTCTCCTATCAAAATCAACCGTGTATCGGGATTTCCGTCGCCAAAAACTATTTCTTTTCCATAGAACACTTTCTCATACAACTCATATAAATTCTTTAACTGCTCTGATTTTGACATATATCATCCAACCTCTGCTTAACATTTTTAAAATCCTGCCACATTAAAATCTTCTTCGACTCATCCCTAAGCAATGCCGCCGGATGAAAGGTGGGCATAATCCAACACCCCTTTCTTTCGATCCATTTGCCACGGATTTGTGTGATCCGGGCGTTCCTATCAACTATATACTTCATAGCCGTAGCACCTAAACAGACTATTATCTGGGGTTTGATTAAGAACACTTGGTTTCTTAAATAGGGTAAACAGGTTTCCGCTTCTTTATCGGTAGGGACGCGGTTGTATGGGGGTCTGCACTTAACAATATTTGCTATATAATACCTGTCTTCCGTTATTCTCATCCCTTTAAGCAGCAAATCCAAAAGCTTTCCTGCCGCTCCCACGAAAGGAAGCCCCTGAATATCCTCCTGTTCTCCGGGACCCTCTCCCACAAGCATCATCGGGGCATTTCTATTCCCACGGCCAATTACAACATTCTTCCTAATCTTACCTAAATCACATTTATTACAGCTTTTACATGTCTCTATTAATTCTTCCCAATTATACATGTCAATTATACTCCTGTTTTATAAGGTCCCCATATTATTTTGTGAAGCTGAACCTGAAACCTCACATCAAGCCTGTCGTCTAAGATCCACCTGACAATTTCGGAATAATCAATCTTTTCAAACATCGGCGAAAAAGTAATAGTGCCTCTTTTATAAAACCTTGATATAACATCTTTTGACCATTCATAGTCATTCCTGTCACCTATCACAAACTTAATCTCATCCCGTTCCCTAAGTTCGTCAAAATTACTAAACATCATTCTGTCGGAACAACCGGATGACGGAACCTTCATGTCCATAACATAAGAATGTTTTGGACTAACAAACTTCACATTCTTTAAATCTAAAGACCCATTAGTCTCAATAGTTACAATATAATCTTCAAGAAGAGCCAAAAGCTCATCTACGTCCTTTTGCATCAAAGGTTCTCCTCCAGTGAGACATACCCTTTTATAATGAAGCTTTTTTATTTCTTCATATATATTATAATGGGTCATCTCCCTGCCCGAGTCGTAGGCATAGGTTGTGTCACAGAAACTGCACCGAAGGTTACAGCCGGCAAACCGCACAAATATTGTTGGAAAGCCCGTGGACAAGCTTTCTCCCTGTATACTCAGAAAAATCTCGTTTACCTTCATGTCTTCCCCCTGTAAACTACTCCATATCCTTTCGATCAATAGTAATAAAACTGGTGGGTGTCTCCCAGAGCACAAGCCTCTCCAAACTGCAGTTCGTATTATCAACCCTGTTTTTAACCTGCTCCCATATCCAGAGCCCTATCATTTCACATGTCGGGTTAAAATCAAACAAATCATTAAGATACTTATGATCAATTTTTTCCAGCACCTCGCTCTTTATTATGTCATTTAACTCATTAAAGTCCATAACAAGCCCATCGCCATCCGGCTTGCCTTTTACAGTTACCTCAAGTTTGTAGGTATGCCCGTGTATCTCCTTGCACTTTCCATTGTAGCCTATCAACCGATGGGCACTGTCAAATGTAAAAACCTTGCTAATAGCGACCCGTCCAATTTTCATATCTATGTTCCTCTCAAAATCATTATCACTTCATATATTCTATAGTATCAACTATCCCCGCTTCTTTAAAGCCCCTAAGTCTTAAAACACAGCTGTCGCAAATACCACAGGCCTTATCCCCCCCACGATAGCAGGTTGTGGTCAAATGCAGAGGGGCATTGTTTTCATATGCCAACTTAATAATCTCTGCTTTTGAAAGATTCATTAACGGTGTAACTATTTTTATGGCTTTCCCATCAACTCCTTGCTTTGTACCCACCTTAATCACTTTCTCAAAAGCCTCAATAAACTCAGGTCTGCAATCGGGATACCCACTGTAGTCAATAGCATTAACACCTATATATATTGCTTCTGCTTCCACCACCTCGGCATATCCCGCAGCATAGCTTAAAAAAACAATATTTCTAGCCGGCACATAGGTAACAGGTATGTGGTCTGTTCCCTTGTAATCCGGAACATCTATGTCAGCATCAGTAAGGGCACTTCCCCCCACATTACCTACCATTACTATTTTGTGGTTTTTTATGTTATAATGCTCTACTACTTTTTTCGCACTTTCCAGCTCCTTATTATTCCTCTGCCCATAATCAAAAGACAGAGGATACACTTCATAACCATCTTTCAACGCAATCGAAAGACATGTAGTGCTATCGAGCCCTCCGGAAAGTAATACAACAGCTTTACTCATAATACCCTCCTATAAAATATCGAAAAAATAATCGAATGAAAAAAACAGTCTCTAACTTTTTTTCCTGCTTGTCGCAATATAATATGTACAACACCCTATGGCTCCGTTAAGCTGAGGTCTTTCAGGTATTACAATCTGCTTAAAACCCAGTTCCTTCCTGATATAACTTACTAAGGCTTCATTTCTTGCAACACCACCGGATACCACCAGATTGTCATCAGGAAACCTTTCAACTATCGGCTTAACTCTCTTAAAAAGCGAATAATTCACACCCGCAGCCAACTCCCCAATGCCGTATCCTTCGGATATCTTTCCTATCAGCTCCGATTCCCCAAAAACCGCACATGTGGAGCTAAGCTCAACAGGGTTTTTATGGTGCCTTACAAGCTCGTCCAAACCAATTCCCAACACTCCTGCCATATTCTCTAAATACCTGCCGCAGGATGCGGCACATTTGTCATTTAAAACCATGTCCACCATCCGGGAGTTTTTTACCGATATGACCTTGCTGTCCTGACCTCCAATATCTAAAAGAGTAAAATTTTCAAGACCGGTTTGCCATACTGCTCCAAAGGTATGTGCTTTCAACTCCACAATAACCAAGGCATTTTCAACATTAACATTGTTTCGCCCATAGCCGGTGCTTACTATTTTGTCAAAACCGCCAAACTCAAGCCTGCCAAAGTCAATGCTTATCTTTTGATTTGTGTTGGTGCAATAATCACGGTAAAAGACAGCTGTATCATAAATCCGACTTTCAACAAGCCTCTCCTCCTCAAAAAGTGCCAGTTTAACGGCTCTGCTGCCTAAATCTATACCCAAAATTCTCATAATTATACTCCTAAACAATCCGACTTACTAATTTGGAATAAACCCCTACAGCCAAAAAGTTTACTGATCCAGCATGTCAATAAATGCTTCAATTCTCAGCTTTGTCCTTTGGTCCAGGTTTCCCGGTCTGTCTCCCTCTATTGTAAGAACCGGAACATTCAATTCCTTTCTTATTACTATATCCTCAATGCCCCTGAAGCAAAAAGCTTGGGCATAGTGAATTATACCGTCTATTTTCCTTTTGGATATTTGACCCTTGATATCCAAAAGCCTTCCTCTGAGGTTATAGGGATAGGTAAAATTCCTGTAAACCTCAACAACATCCTGTATGCCAACCGAATCCGCCATTGTAAACTGCCTTTGAACCTCATTGTACACCACCCTAGCATTTTGCGACTTAACAAAATCATAAATATCTCCGTTAATTGGCGGAACACCTATATATCCTATTCTCTTCTTCCCCTCGATTTTTGGAGCCCGTTTTTCAATGGAAGCTATCTTTTCGTTCAGTTCCTTCTCAAAGCTAATGTAATCCCCATTGAAATCACTGCTTGAAACCTGCCATATATGGTTTTCAAATCCCGTTGCCTTGTTATGCTTCCACGTCAATTCGTCTAGGTAAATCAATCTTTTTCTTATGCGATCCAATTCTTTTTTAACTTTTATGCAATCCTCCAATTCAACCCCAAAATAACTGCACAACTTGGCAATTTCCTTTTTTAGCTGATCATAGCTGCGTGAATTCGGGTATGAAAAAGAAATACAGTCAACCCCTTTTTGCTCAAGGACTTCTACAAGTGCTCTTGCATTAGAACAATCCCCCTCCACAACACCAATCAGCGTGTCTATGCCTCCCCCATCCATAATAACAGAATAAATACCCTTTATCCATGCACAGGTACTCCTAGGAAACCCTGCATTCTCAGCAACCTCTATCAGCCTTCCAGGGTCATCATTTGTAATAAATATATTATTTAAATCGACGGGTATAGCACCTGCCGTAAATATTACCTCAACGGGTATGCTTGTTGTAAAACCAATCCTTTTCAAAAAAGTCCCCCTATATTGCAAAGTTAAGTCATTTTATCCATCCTTGCACAAAGGAACGGATGCAATTCATATATATTATAATACACAAATGAACCTTATAAAAGCAAGTTTCGCTTTATGGGCACGGTAAAAGCATGAACCCATCTCCTGCCAATACTCTCACAAGAGAGTTTTTTAAAATGCCATTTCAGCATTTAATATTCAGGCAAGAAAATCATTTTTTAAGAAATGCCCCCGGGATTACTAAGATATGGCGTGTGA
>JAAYTO010000048.1 GCA_012523755.1 Clostridium sp.
ACTGAATGATTATTTGAGTCTAATTTCATGTTTTCACCCGCCTTATAAGTTTTACTACTGATTATAGCATAACATATAATGGTAGATTATGTCAATCTGCAATTCATCTCCCACCTAAGAGGTTGGGCGACTTCTTGCAAAGTTCAGTTAAAATTGTAGATTATACCATCGACTGTTTCGAATGTCAGTATGTTCTGTTCCTGAGTTATTTCCTTGTCAAGATTCAGCCACCGGGCTTTTGTAACAAACTTGTGAACTTCCCATCTATCTCTTACAAGATCTTCAATATAATATGTTTCCTGTAAAACACCGTTTGAATAAAACTTGTTAAGCTTCATTGCCCTTTAACAGATTTATTAATCCCATTGTAAGCTTTATTACCATCTCTGCCATATAATGAGCAGATTCTTTCATGTCTTCATCCAGCCATTTTTGGATAACACCAACGCATCCGGTGATTGTAAACAAATAAGCATATTCTGCTTCTTCCTTGGTAATCTTGCTGTTATAAGTCAATTCATTAATAATCGTATCGTATACAAGCATCATTACCCTTTTTTGAAAACTTAAACCCCCACGCTCACTTAGCAGAAGTTTGCACAGTTTTGCATTTTCCTTTATGTACTCGAAGATCTTTTCTGCCAGCAACACGGAGTTCACCTGGTCATTTTTTTGATTCGGTTCCCCAAGATGAGCTCTGATATTTTCGAGAAATTCATCCTCTATCTTCCGAAGCAAATCGTACTGATCGCTATAGTGTGCATAAAAAGTTGCACGATTGATGTCGGCGTTTTCACAAATCTCCTTGACGGTTATTCGGGAAATATCTTTTTCTTCAAGTAAATCTATAAAACTTTCCTTTAACACCATTCTGGTATACTTGACTCTTCTATCCATTTTATTACCTTTAAATGTTACCCCTCCATTTTTAAAAAAATGCTTAATATTAAGCATTTTATGTGTTTATGTTTAACAACTAACACATATTAAATAACTGTCTGTTGTATTATATTCACAATGTTATTAAACTATATATATAACTATTTGTCAACACTGTGTATATTAAGTGGATGCATTAAATAAATGTGAAGAAAAATATGCATCCATATTAAATAAGGAGGGCATATGGAAAAAATTTTTCACTCAATTACCAAACACAGAAAAATCGTATTATCAGCGTTTTTAGCAGTCTCAATAATATGTGCTGTTCTTTCACTGTTGGTTCCGGTTAATTATAACATGGTGGATTATCTGCCTAAGGACGCTCGATCCACCACTGCAATAAAGATTATTGAGAATGAGTTTGAAGGTGAGCTCCCCAATGCAAAGGTAATGCTCACAAATGTATCAATAACGGAGGCTTTGGAGTATAAGGAGAAAATATCGGCAATAGACGGAGTTGCGTCCGTGAGCTGGCTTGACGATGTAATTGGTTTAGATGTTTTAAAAACTACACCGCTTGAATTTTTAGATGCCGCTATATTAAAGAATTATTATATTGACAATAACGCTTTGTTGACTTTAGCCATTGAAAGCGGAAAAGAAGCCGATGCCGTTGATGCCATTTATGAACTGATAGGTGAAACCAATGCTGCTGCAGGAGATGCTTTCAACACTGCAAAAATGCAGGAAATGTCAGTTTCGGAAGTTTTAAATGCAATGGCAATATTGATCCCGATTATTATAATCATACTGATAATCTCCACCACCTCATGGATAGAGCCTTTACTGTTCTTATTCACCATAGGAGTTGCAGTAATTATCAATATGGGAACAAATATCATATACAGTGAAATATCTTTTATAACACTGACCGTCAGTCCAATTTTACAACTTGCAGTGTCTATGGATTATGCAATATTCCTGCTTCACAGCTTTAACGACTACCGTCTGGAACATGAACCGCAAAAGGCAATGATACTTGCCATGAAACAGTCTCTTTCCACCGTTGCCGCAAGTGCAGCAACAACGGTAATAGGTTTTGCAGCATTAGTATTTATGCGTTTTGGCATTGGTGCAGACCTGGGACTTAACCTGTTTAAAGGAGTTGCACTCAGCTTTGTTTCCGTTATGGTGTTCCTGCCCGCTGTCACTCTTATATGCTATAAAGCTATAGACAAGACCAGGCACAGGAAGTTCATGCCCAGCTTTAAAAAAGCGGGAAATGTGTTAATGAAATTAAGAACACCTTTTTTCATACTTGCCCTGATAATTGTAGTACCCGCCTTTCTTGCCCAATCCAATACCGAGTTTTTATATGGAACAGGCGTCATTGCAAAGGCATCTAGGATCGGAAAAGACACCTTGCTTATAGAAGAAAAGTTTGGCGGGGAAAACATGCTTGCATTGCTGGTGCCGAAAGAAGAGCCGGGCAAAGAAATTGAGCTTTGCGATGCACTTACTGAAATTCCCAATGTAAAAAGTGTTGTATCTTTTGTTACAGCCGTAGGAGGCCAAATACCTCGTGAATTTGTTCCGGATGAAGCCGTCCAACAGTTTTATTCTGAAAACTACACGCGAATAATTATTTATACCGACACAGAAGAAGAAGGTCCGGATACCTTTGATACTATCCAGGCTGTCATTGATACGGCGGCAATGTATTATGACACTCATTATCTGGCAGGACAAAGTGCCACACTGTTTGACATGAAAAATGTTGTCTCAATGGACACTGGTATCGTAAACCTGCTGGCCATAGCGGGCATATTTATAGTCTTGTTGATCACATTCCGTTCGCTGAGTCTTCCATTGATTTTACTGTTTACAATCGAAACAGCAATCTGGATCAATCTATCCTTTCCATACTTTGCAGGTAACGCTTTAAGTTTTATCGGGTACCTGATAATAAGCACGGTTCAGCTTGGGGCAACGGTGGACTATGCAATACTGTTTACCGACACTTATTTAAACAACAGAAAAACCTTTGACAAAAAGAAAGCCATGAGATTGACAATTGAAGATAAACTGACTGCCATCCTGACATCCGCCGGAATTCTTGCCACCGCCGGGTTTACGCTGGCATATACTTCAAGCAACCCCATTATATCCGATCTTGGAACACTGCTTGGAAGAGGAACGCTGCTGTCCCTTGCCATGGTATCCTTTGTACTGCCAGCATTACTTGTATTGTTTGACGGGTTCATTCAAAAAACAACCTTAAAAAGCGGATTTCAAAAGGATGCATGATGAAGAATGTATTCATTTTTACAATAATCAATTATAAGGAGTGTGTTCCATTAATGAAAAAAATTCTTTCAATTGTTTTAACATTTGCCTTCCTATTAGTACATGCCATTCCGTTATCGGCAATAAATGCCTCCTCACCAAAAGAGGAAGTTGTTTACGGTATTTTAAACCACAACGGAAGTGTTAAAAATCTTTATGTGGTAAATATCTTCGATGGCAGCACCATCACCGATTACGGCCGTTATTCCGAAATACGGAATTTGACTACATCTGAAAAGATAAATGAAAACGGTGATGAAATAACGATAAATACCAATGCCGACAGATTTTATTATCAAGGAACCCTTGAAAACCGTGAATTACCTTGGGATATTGCAATAAAATATTTATTGGACGGCAAAGAAATTTCCGGGGAAGACCTAGGCGGGAAAAGCGGAGCTTTAAAAATTCTTGTGTCCGTAAAACAAAACAAAAAAGTCAACAGCATCTTTTTCAACAACTATGCCCTGCAGATTACACTTTCCCTTGATAACAGGTTATGCTCCAGCATAAAAGCCGATAATGCCACCATAGCCGAAGCGGGAAGTAAAAAGCAACTGGCTTACACCGTTTTGCCGGGTAACGGTGCTGATATTGTTGTTACGGCAGATGTCCATGATTTTGAAATGGAACCGATAACAATAAACGGCATTAAACTTGCTCTTGATATAGACATTGACAGTAACGTGTTTACCGAACAGATTTCCGAACTTGCCAATGCCATAAAAGGCCTTGATGACGGTTCTTCTGAATTGCTCGACGGCATTAACCGGTTTTCGGATGGAATGCAAAAATACATAAACGGGATGAAAGCTTTTAAAGACGGTCTTGAGCAGTTTTCCACCGGTGCAGGTAAGCTGGACGAAGGGGCATCGGCATTAAAGGGAGGTTTATCTGAATTAACAAAGCAAAATGACTCAATTATAGCCGGTGCAATGGCAATTCAACAGGCTACCTTTGATTCCGTCAATTCACAGCTTGCCGGCATGGGACTGGGAATACCTGCTCTCACACCTGAAAATTACAGTGCGATATTATCGTCAATTCCCAATCTTGATCCAGTCAAAAAACAGCTGGATGGGGTGGTTCAGTTTACACAGGGGATAAAAAGCTATCTGGATGGAGTGTCACAGCTTGACAGCGGTGCTTCAGATTTGGCAAAGGGAATATCCGAATTTAAGCTTTCAGCCTCTACAATATCTGCATCGGCAAATGAGCTTTACAACGCCGGAGCAGAGTTGAATACTGCAATAAAAAAGCTTCGTGACGGCCTCGCTTCATACAAGACCGGGACAAACCAACTCAGGGAAGGCACTTCTTCTATAGATTCAGAGATAGACAATAAGATTAATGAGATTCTTTCCGGTGTTTCGGGTAATGACGACAAAGTAGTATCCTTTGTGTCTGACAAAAACACAAATGTCCTGGCTGTTCAATTTGTACTAAAGACAGAGCCGGTAAGTGCACCTGAAATTCAGGAGCCTTCCCGTTCGGAACCTGCAAAGCTGAGTTTCTGGCAAAGATTATTAAAGTTGTTCGGGCTATATAAAGGATAAAATACAAACAGCCCGGGTATCAAGCACACCGTGCTTTCCCGGGAAAACCTGTATGCTGCAGCCGATAAAATAGCATTTGGGGTGGGGTTCTTCGTGCACCGGTTACCGACAAGGTAGCTGCCCCACCTTTACCGCTACTGGACTTTATGTTTTGTTTTTAGCCACCGTTTACAATCTTCGGTAAAGGCAAATCCATACTTTACCTTTCCTGCAATGGGCTGCCGGATAATCGGTGGCATATAAATCGTGATATACCGCTCCACTTCGTATTTTAGTATAGTGTTTCTCAAATTTCCATTCAAATAAAAATCCTCCGAACCCGTTAAAAGATCGGAGTTCTCGGATTTTATTATGCGTAAGTAATTTGAGAATACACTACTAGTATATAGTCTGTCTTGAATAGGATTGGAATCTTCAGTAAAACAGAGAACCGTCCCCTGTTATAGCATAACAAAAAAATACTCCGGGTCTAAATCCCAAGATTTACTCTGCCTATTATATTGCCAGTATGTTACTGTATAACCAAGCCGGTCAGCATGGGAAGTTCCAGCTATAGCATTTTGTGCTTGCAGCTTATATGGTGCAATACCATCGGTTTTGACAGGATAAAGATGGGGTTGATAGATAATAAATCCATCTAGGGGTTTTATGAGTTTGCCTTTGTTGTCATAAACCGTTCCTTCATAAAATTCTTTTCTATCGCTTACATCTACTATATAAGATTGGTTAAGTTTGCTGCTTTTAACAAGCACTTTGAAATTGTCCATATATTTGATTTCAAATTTCAGGGGTTGCACAAGATCCGTAAATTGCTCAGGACCCAGCATATATTCGGCATTGTTATTGTAGAATGATATCACATAATAATACGTTAGTGCCCCACTTCCTCCAACGGGAAGACTTACCATAATCTCCTTTGAGCTAAAGCTGGTAAAGCTGCCCAAAAACAGCCATGGATCAAAGGACATACTGTAATTTGAATACAGAGGAATAACATACCATTGCAGGGTACTGCCGTCCTGTACCATTACTCTAATGTTTTCAAAAAAATTATTCTGGCTTTTTTCACCGACCAAGTAAACTGTATCCGCTACCCCGTCACCATTTACATCGCCTATTTGTCTATCCAAGGTGTAAGTATTCTGTCTATTGGCATAATTAAACCTATTATCCGGATAATTCCTATAAGAATTGATGCATGAATTGATGTAACAGTTTTGCATATTGACCTCCCATATATACTTTGTTTAATGTATTATATGAAGGTCATAACATTTAGGAACCAGATAATAGGTTTTAATTTTTAGCCCAGCACATATTAAATATTGTTCGGATGCATATTATTATAATTCAGCCAACATCTTCTCCGGATCATCTGCAGCCTTTACTTTATCATTTGCTTTAACAATGGTACCCTCTTCATCTATAAGATATGTGGTTCTAACAACTCCCATAGATGCTTTTCCGCAATGCATCTTTTCCTTCCACACGTCATAAGCCCCAATAACCTTACGCTCCGAATCCGAAAGAAGGGTAATTGCTAATCCATGCTTTTCTTCAAATTTCTTATGGGAAGCAACTGTATCCTTGCTCACGCCAAGAATTACCGCACCCTTCTCCATAAACTGCGGAACCCTTTCCGAATAACCACATGCCTGCTTAGTACAGCCTGCCGTGTTATCCTTGGAATAAAAATAAAGGATTACCTTCTTTCCTCTATAATCTGATAATTTGTGCATTTTACCATTCTGATCCGGCAATTCAAAATCCGGTGCTTTTGTTCCTACTTCTAACATAGCTTATCCTCCTTTAAATTAAAAATGGTATACTTTCACCAATTATTCTTCCTGAATAAAAATATACCACCAAACCCAGGAACATATTTAAAATATTTGCAACAATAACCGTGTCAGCCATGTACATTGGCTTTTTACGCATTGCCTGAAGCTCTTTTTCGGTTTTAATATATGTATAATTACAAGATATTGCAATATTAAATGCAACACCTATTACAGTAAAAGCAAAATCTTTCAGAACCTACTTCAATAGTATATCATCGCTTGTTGCAGAAATAAGATAATGAAATAATTCTGCGTCAATTCTATCAGTTTTTTCAGGAACCGGCTCTTGTATAACGGCAGCTTTCAGTTTTAATCCCCAAATGCCTGTAGGCTGTTCCGGTGCAATCATGAATCCTATGCTAGTACCACTATCTACAGGTGATGCATCCAAATAAGATTTGGAATAAAACTGCAAAGATATATCTTCCCCGCATTCGTACTCAATTACGGGAAAGTACATACCCTTAGGGCAAACTTCTAAAAATTTTTTCTCAAAATCCAACCTTGCTCTATTAATTTCCTCAGAAGTCATATGCTCTTGAAGTTTTGGATTAGTAAAGGTCTTCTCCATTTCTTCCCACATATCCAACAAGTATACTCTGTTAATTTGCACCCAATGTTCCTCACCGGTAGTTTTATCCCGGAAAAATAATTTATCGGGATATTGGTCTCCAACTACCAAAGTAATAGGTTTTTCCACTTGGCGTACTACACACTGTTGTCCTTTTATAAAACGCATCTTTGGATTTTGATTAAAGGCCGGAATTAAAGTATAGTCACCCTCCAGTTTCAGGCTGGATAAAAATATCATATCAATATCCTGATAATCGATTCCATTCGGTTGCCACCCATTTTTCAAAAATTCGGCAATTATCAATATACTTTCCCATTCCTGCATGCCGAGTCGTCTATTTTCTGAAGTAAATACTTCAAATTCTCTTTCATCAATGAATACTTTTAAAACTGAGTCGAAAGAGTTTTTCGCTTCGATTCCTCTGGAACTGAGTGCCATTCTATTAGTCCTAGGTATGTCCGGATCTTCATACAGTTCCTCTGCTTCTCTTTCCTCAATACTTTGCTGATAGCTCTCGTCATATTGTAAAACTAAAAGATGCATCTGCGTACCTTGGCGTATTAATCCCATAACATTGCAGATGACACCGCCCACATTGGCATTTTTCCCTATCACCTTTATTTCATCAATGTTGGGTAAATTTTCGCGTAAATATCCAATATTCATATTATTCCTCCCACAGTTCCACACTTAATATTTCTGTTTCATAACTCACACCGTTTCTTAAAAAAGAGCATAATAATACCGCAGAAAGTACCCTTGTTAACCTAAACTGCCGTTTGTTTATATATTGAGCCAGATTACCTTAAAATGTTTTTTACTCGCTTTAGAATCACGAAGGATACTTAAAATGAAATTTATATTAAAAATATAACGTTTTTTCCTGTGTTTTTCAACCCAAAAATGCCTTTAGGGTGCATTAAATAAATGTGAAAAAAATAATATACACCCATGCCTTTAAGATAGTGTCAACTTGTAATCAATGCATACGTCGATTCTACGCCATTGGGCAAAGGTGGTGTCGGCAGGTAATCGATAATAGATAAGGACATCGCAAATTATTTATTATCCTAGACTATGGAATTTCAGTGAAGGTCTTGTCTTTTATAACTGGATGTATCGCACTTTTTCCTCACAGTACAATCCCCTGTCCATTTTTATATGTTTAAGCTAAACTCCCCAAGATATGGGATGGCTCCAAAGCGACCGGCCAAATAATTATTCAAATAATTAAAATTACTTCTAATATCCAAATCAATGTCATATAAACTGTACATACTGCTTACGCCATATTCATTCTTTTCAATAAAATATATCTGGTCTCTTCGTAATAGTTTAGGGTTCATTAAAAGCGTATTATGGGTATCAGTATATGGCGAAAAAAGATTATTAAAAAAACTAAACGATTTAATTAAATTTGATTTTCCACCGGCATTAGCACCAAAAATTGCAGCACTTTTCAAGAGAGTCATATTTTCATATTGAAAAAGATTTGTATCCGATAATTCTCGATTGTTATCGGCTACCATTGACAGAACAATCTCATCTTTGAACGACATAAAATTTTTGACCTTATACTCGATTAATATGAAATTTGCCTCCCTATCTATTAAATAGTAGCATTTTTTATATTGTTTGCAACATTTCTGCGATATTTTCTTATAAATCCCACCACCGCTTTAAATTTTCTCATATCATATTATTCGCAACATATGAGAAAATATACCAAGCAGTACATATTTCCACTTAATTCATTGATTCTTAATAATCGGAAAGGATGGGATATCTAAAAAACTTTAACACCTTTACGAACAGCTCCACGATTTATGAAAGCAAAAGCTCCGGAGGCGTCGGCAATTTCATTTTACCAGACATCAAAGAAGCTATCCTCTATTGAGGAATCAGAATCAGAAGGTAACGATTCGGGTAATAATTCTTTGAGATACTTTTGGGCTTTTTCATGATCTGCCTTATTCACATCAAGGGGCAAATCAAAAAGTGCACAGGCTTCTTTTACAGTACCCTGCGGAATCTTAAGGGCCAATGCAATATCTTCCACCGACATTTCCGCAGTGTAGTACATATATAGGGGTATTCTAAGCCTGTCATTGAGTTTATCCACCTCTGCCCTTATTAGTTCACTGCGTTCCCCCTTTCCGCACGGTGCAAATCTATTTTAATACCTTTGCTATAGCTTTCTATACAGTATTGTTCACCCCAGTTACCTAGAATAGCTATTCCATAAATATATTGTTTTTAAACGGTGATTCGGTTCATTTTTTAGATAAAAATATTTTAATAATCCAATAAAATGAATTCCTAATGCCTTCATTCAGCTTAATATTTTATTTTTAATTGTTTAATTTATTGAAACGCAACTTGTTTTTTATTATAATGGTTGTGACAATTTTTATTATGGAGGGTTTAAAATGGCTTGCAACAATACTATCAATTGTACTTGCACATATTCCTCATGTTCACGTCACGGCAAATGTTGTGAATGTGTTGCATATCACCGCAGAAGTGGAGAAGTACCGGGATGCTTCTTTTCCAAATCCGGAGAAAAGACTTACGACAGATCCATTGAGAATCTTTACAGAGATTATAAAAAGAACGGTTAATCAATAACCAAACCATGCTCTTTTACATGGTTTTTTTTGGCGTTTAATCTAAAAGTCCATATACACCATCACTTCCTTTGTTGACGTTATTTAAAGGAATTGCAGTACATTACCGTTCATAGTGAATATAAAGTCTTCCCGACTCTTAGGAGATATAAAAGTGCTAAAATAATTCCAGTTGCATTTTCCTTTTTGATATACACCTCTAATGGTAACCAAAATCATCTCATTGTTAATATGCATAAAATTAAAATACAGCACAAAAAATCCACCGCCAGCAATAAAGCTCAGGGAACTATGCAATTTAATTCCTTCAGCCCAATGCCGAATTTCTTTGACCTCTGGCTTGTACCGACAAGAAGTGTTAGATTCCCCCAACACTTCCATCGGCATTTCCACACTTATTTCAATTTCTTTCGATGTTTATTTACCGCATGAATAATTTAGATAGGTTAGTTGATACAAAAAATACCGGTAATAACCCGTATAACAAATAAGGTAATTGCCTTACAAACTAACACCCTCAGGAATGCCTTCATGCCTTAAATGGCTTTTCTGTGTTTTGTCTATATTAAAAGCAACACCTGATATAATTTTATCACTTTCCTCCACGCTTTTTATAATCCTCTTCAATACGGCACTTCCAATCTTTTGCTATTGAACGCTTTTCTCTAAGACAATTTATTGCCTCATTGATTACGATATAATTAAGCGTTGTGCCTTCACTGTCTGCGTTATAATTTGCTGCTCTGTCACTGTTAATTCCAAAACGCTCTGCTGTTTCAACGGCATCAATATTTGCACCAAGGAAAATAAACTCCCAGCCACATTCGCTTTTTTGACGTTCAATCATCCGGCGAACCTTTTCATAGCCAAACTCCCTGCTGGCATTTTCCATACCGTCGGTTATTATTACAAACATAACATGTTCGGCCCGCTCATCTTCTGTTGTATGCTTTTGTGCATTTTCAATTTTATTTATTGTTTTCCCCACCGCATCCAATAACGCAGTAGTACCTCTGGCAAAATACTCTTTGTCCGTTATCGGAGATATGCCACGAAGGTTAATTCGATCGTGCAATAATTCATACTTGTCATCAAACAACACAGTAGTTACTATAGCTTCACCAGGCTCCTTTTTCTGCTTTTCCAGCATAGAGTTGTACCCGCCTATAGTATCACTTTCAAGACCGCTCATTGACCCGCTTCTGTCAAGAATAAAAACCAATTCCGTTAAACCTTTTTTCATCATGTTATCCCCCAATCATTAATTTTAATTAAAGAATAACATCATTTATCATAGGTTTGGTCGCATTGAAAGCGACAATTCTATCATGTCGATGATTTACACCCCCAATAATTCCTGGTCAAACGCAAACAAAGCTTCATTTATCTCAAAAATATTATGGTTACCTTCCTCAATAAAATACTCAATTATAATGTCAAATTTACTGCTGTGGGAAAGTGCAAAACCGGCCTTTTTCAATAAGTCTTTGGTCTCATCGAGATTTAGCCTCAATGCTATTGCAAATGCAATTACAGTAGCCTTACTGGGCTTGTAATTTACGTCATTTCGGATTTTAGAAAACAGTCTGCGGTCAATATTGGCCCTTCTATAGGTCTCTGCGTGTGTCATGCCTTTTTCATCAATTAAACGCAGTAACATTTGCGAGAACGTTTCTTCCATGTTCTTTATCACATCTTCAAGGCTTCTTTTTTGCTTTTTCTCCCGGGCATATGCTTCTGATGAGAATACATCATAGGCTTCTTTAAAGCTTTCTTCAGCCTCGTACATTCTCTCAAATGCCTCAAGGCGGCTAAAAGTAGGTTCTTCTATGTAATTGTCATCGATATATTGGGTTATAGATGAAAACAACTCTTTGGACAAAGCAAATTCCGTCTTATTGAAAATAACTAGATAAACCGTCATTTCATTGCCAAGCAAAAAATCTCCTATAACCGAAACAGCAGTTTTTATTGCTTTATCTTTCGGATATCCAAAGGCACCTGCTGATATCAGAGGAAAGGCAATACTTTCACAATCATGCTCTTTAGCCAATGCTAACGAATTTTTATAGCAATCTTCCAATAACTTCTCCTCATTGTTATTACCGCCAATCCAGACAGGTCCAACAGTATGTATTACATATTTTGCAGGAAGCCTATACCCTTTTGTTATTTTAGCTTGACCGGTTTTACAGCCGCCGAGAGTCCGGCATTCCTCAAGCAGTTGTGGGCCGGCAGCCCGATGAATTGCCCCATCAACCCCTCCCCCACCAAGCAGCGACGAATTGGCTGCATTAACAATTGCATCCACATTTACTTTTGTTATATCATTATGAGTTATCTTAAGCGGCATTACGCTACCTCCTTGCTTTAAGCAACAAATAAGAATCGGGCAAAATGTCACAATCAGTATAATATTTATTATCTTCTGCTTTTTTATATAAAACGCCTTGTTGATAGAGTACAAATATACCCATAGCTTTTTTAGTTGAATTGCCTTTTCAATATAATAATACCAAAAATCAGACAAACAAAATAGAATAAAATGGTCAAGACAATTATTGGATTTATAGTCCACTCTTTTTTATTTAGATGGAATTTCTTCCAAGTTATTTTCGTAAGTACTCAGCCTATACAGTCTGCCATTGTAAGACGGATGATAAAGATAAATATTTTTTTCAAAAACTTTTATTGTAGTGGCTTCTATTTCAGCGAGCTTTGTTAAGTTAGCAGTATCAAGATCCATTTTGAATAAATAGCATGTGTTCTCAAAACTCTCGTTAATAAAATATATCTCATCGTTAAATATATCAAAAGCACCCGTTGAAATTAAGATATCCTTGCCATTACTTTTAAGTTTCTCAATCTTGCTTCCGTCTGCTGCTATTCTATAAAGACAATAGTTGTCATAAATATTGCAAAAGTAGATATTGTTTTCATATACGCTAAAGCCGCTTACGGTTTTAGCGTATATTTTTACTATATTTTTTCCGTCTAAACCAGCTTTATAAAGACCTTCCTGGTTTTCATTGCCTGATGAAAAGTAAACATTTTCGCCATATACACAAAGAGTATGCACAATAATATCAGAAATCTTTTCATTATGAGCACCATCACTTTTGATTCGGTAGATACCGTCATCTGAAGTATAAAATATCCAATCTCCAAAAACGGCTATATTTCTGTTGGCATTGGTGTTTTCCAAAACTTTCTTATGCGTGCCGTCAGTCTTTAATACAACAATTTTTCCGTCAGTACTGTTAATATAATAAATATCATTATTATAGATTGTAAAATTTAAGATGCTGTCATTATTTATTTTTGCAATGTTATTTCCGTCTAAGTCCATGGAATAAAGCTTTCTTCCATCCTTAAAATTCTGAAAATATAATTTATTGTCATATTCGGCAATAGCCAAAAACGGACTGAAATACATATTGGGATTAAGATTTTTAAAAGGTATTATTCCACTTATATTTAAAAATGCATATATTCCAATAATCATAAATATACAAGCAACGGCAATAGAGGCAATTCTCCTCGGAACAAATATTTTATTTTGCTTCGGTGATTCAATATAGGATGAATCGATCTCTTCCAATCCGCTTTTCTTGGAATTCACTATTTTATCCCAGACATCAACTTCCAGGTTATCCACTGCAGTTGAAAGCATCGAAAGTACCTTTTTCTCAGTAATTTTTCTCTTCATTGAATAAATCACTCCATTTCACAATTTGATTGGGAGGATAATATTTTTCTTAGCTTCCCCAAAGCCCTAATGTAATACCATCTCTCGGTAGATTGGGGAATACCAAGCAGCTTGGCTATCTCCTTATGTTTCAGCCCGGAAACCGCATAGAGGATTATAATTTGACGCTCGTTTTCATTAAGCTTTGTAAATGCTTCTTGCAGCAAAAACTTTTCCAAGCTAATATCAAATTCTTTAGATTTATCGCCAGAAGGACTATGCTTTAAAAATAATTCTTCCAGAGATTGATTGTTCTCTATCGTAACTTCAAACTTCCTTTTCTTTATCAAATTTAAAGATAAATTGCGTGCAATTTGAAATATCCATGCGGCTCCATTGGTTCCTTCATTATATAAATTGGACTTGGTTTTGATCCTGATAAAGGTTTCCTGTACTACATCTTCAGCCAATGATTTGTCCCCAACAATTGAGAAAGCCAAAGCAAAGACAGGCTTATTCATTCTTTTGAACAACATCTCAAAAGAAGCATCATTAGAATTTTTTATGTCAATAAGTAATAGGTTGATTTCATTATTCAAGCATTTCCCCCCCTCATACATATAAACAATTCACACATGCATTTTGTTGGTACTCGATGCTGAGCTTGAAAAGAATATAGGAGGAACATATCCTGCCAGCCTTTCTCTCCCAATACCTCATAAAGGAACCACGATTTTGAATGGATAACACCAGCACATCCTCCGCCCTCTCAAGGGCAATCTCCAGATACTGGTCAATGATGGCATCCAAGACCTTCTCTTTTGATTTAAGGTAATAATTGTATAAAAAATAATATTAGTTGTCAATATTTAATTCCACCTCAGGAGCTACCATAAATATATTGTTTCTTACCGGTCATTCGGTTCATTTTTTTAGTAAAAAACATAAGAAAAAAACCTTACAACAACCATAACAGTTTGTAAGGGTTTTTTAAATATTACAGAGGTATCTATATTATGAGGTATTTATATATAGAGCATAATTGTAAAACAGAATAATAAAAACTCCATACCTTCCAGATAAAGTTGAATACGAGAATTTTAATTTTACCATAAACACTCTTTATTCGTACTCTAAATGCTGTCTTATATCTATAAATCACCTTCTTCTCTAAAATGTATATTAGTATATTTTTATTCACCAGCAAAATACCCTTTAATAAGTACTACTCCTGAAAATTAAAAAAGTAACGTTTTTAAGAGACATAGGATACACATGATTAAAAATTGTTCACACAATTTATTTGAAGAAAAATGTGGTAGAAACATTGTGAAGCATGTTGTAGAGAATGTTAATACGACGTGGAAAGGGAGAGCATTGTTTGAACAAAGTGAGTTTTGCTCGACCCCACGGAGTATTTACAGTCTCTAGGCATGCGGAACTTAAGTTTCTGGAACACTTTTCTTCAAATCATTAACACGGTGAAATCATGAAGGAAGATTAAGCCATGGCATAAACTTAGAGTATAATTATAGTTGGCAAGACAAGTAAATAATTAGGAGATATCCGAAGATATCTCCCATATACATAAATCATCCTGTATAATGTTAATTGACGAAAAAAACATTGATAGGAGTAGA
>JAAYTO010000049.1 GCA_012523755.1 Clostridium sp.
GTCGGTTCAGGATTTTGCCTCCAGCTTCCTTCAGATTCCACGTCGCCGTGGACACCCTTGCTCTTGGCTAACGGTTCCTACTACCAAGCCCGTAGTGGACTTTCACCACCAAGTTGTTGCCCATGCTGGGCACACATAAATAAGGTGCACATAACATGCACCTGACAGAATTAAAGGGGGTTTATATTCTTTAGTAAAAATTAAACACTGATTGAGTTAAATAATTCATTTAAACTAAAGAACTTCTTAATTTAAGGATATAATTTTTACTACTTTTTGTCAATGCATGTAATATTCTTTTAATATAATTTTTTTATCGCAATAATATTCCAATAAAAATTGTTAAAGTATGTCAGAAAGTTCAAGGCTTATCCTATCTATTTGCCTTGCATCGTATATAGAGTTGCTATTTTCATCAATATCACTTTCCGGTAGAACCCTTACGGGAAGCTCCACATAAAAGGATGAACCAACTCCAACCTTACTTTCAACCCATACACTGCCTCCGTGCATCTGTACCAAAGACTTTACAAGGGATAGCCCGATACCCGTGCTTTCACAGTCACTTACAGAAGAGTTGTTTACCCTCTTAAACCTTTCAAATATCATATCCGTCTTATCCTCAGGTATTCCAGCACCTGTATCCTTAACCAAAATAACTATCTTTTCTTTTTTTTCACATATGCATACCTCAATGCGGCCTCCTTTTCTTGTATATTTAATGGCATTAGATAGCAGGTTTAAGACAATCCTTTCTATCTTCTCAACATCACAGGCAATAATTTTTTTATCAACCTCAGAATCAAACATGAGACACAAATCTCTGTTTTTTATATACTCATAAACAGACAAAATGACTTCTTCAACAGCCTTTACAATGTCGCAGTTTTTAAGTCTTAATTCAAAACTACCCGAATCAATCTTTGAAATATCAAGAAGATTGTTTACTATTCGAAGAAGCTTCATGGAATTTTGCTTCAATGTTGAAACATACTTTTTTGTTTTATCTTTGTCATCTAGTATATTCTTATTTTCTTTAAGCTTGGTTTCCATAAGCTGAATTACACAAAGAATAATATTTATAGGTGTTCTAATCTCATGAGAAAGATCGGTAAAGAAATCGGTCTTGATTTTATCAATCTCTACAGCTTCTTTTAACAACCTTGTATTATGATCAACACTCTTTTTTAATTCCTCTACCTGTTTTCTTTGAGTAATATCCCTTACAACGCTTAAATAAGCTGAATTACTCTCAAAACAATAAGAAATCGTTTTTATTTCAAGCTCAACACTTGACCCATCCTTCATGAAAATGCTTTTCTCAAAAGTCAGTGTTTTATCATCACTATTAATTTTTTCAAAGCATTCTGCAAAGGTATCCTTCTGCCTCATACGTAAAAAATCACATGGCGAAGAACCCGTAAGATGTTCAAGATCCATTGCTTCATAAAGCTTTATACCTGCTTGATTAGAAAAAATAATCTCTTCATCGTTATGTACAATAATTGCATCGGGAATAAACTCAAAAAGCAACCGGTAATTTTCTTCACTTTTTTTAAGCAGCTCCTTGGCTCTTAAACACTCTTCAATTTCATTTTTCAACTTTTCATTAGCCTTCTGCAATTCCATAGTTTTATTTTCAAGCTCAATATTTGTCTCCTCCAGTTTGTTAAAAAGAACCTTGACAGGTCTTTTAAAACCGGCTTCGATCACAAATTCAAATAAAACATAAAAGGATATAAATCTTAATAAATGCCCAAAAGTGCTGTAAAGATCAATAACGTTATTGTAAACGCCAAAAAATATTTTAGCAAAAATAGCTAAAGATAAATATATCATAATAAACTGTGAAACCATTTTAGGTAACAGTTTTCTTTTAATAATAAAAAGAAAAAATATTAAAACTGTTAATGCTAATGCAAAATAATCAGCACATATCTTAAACAATGTGGGTTTTAGTTCTTCATTAATACAACTCGGAAAAATATCTGTATAAAATATTGAAAAGATCACAGCAGCAGTCAATACAGCAAAAATCCAAGTAAACTTTCTGGTGCTTATCTTATACTTATAAAAAATATAAGATACAATAAACACCATGCATTCATAATACTTAAATACTACCGAAAACTTTATTGAAGCGTTCATGTCGCTCCATGGAAAAATATTGCTGGTATTAAACGTCATTATATGCAATAGCAGAATTATTCCTGCAAAAAAACTTGTTCCGCTTATATAAAAAAAATAGCTCTTCTTTGTTATGATGTAACTGTTATATGCAATTATTGCAACAGCTAATACAATAAAGATGCAAAACATTTCTGTAATTGTATGAAATAAAGAAAAATTCCATAGACCCACATGAGTTAAAATAATGCATATCGCCAACAAAATAACAGCAGTATGAAGTCTATGGCTTTTTTCTTCACTGGTAATCAGTATTTTTTTTGATCTAAGGACCTCCATTATTTGCCTCACCTTTTTAAAACATTATATACAATCCCTTTATTTATATTATAACTACTTTATGATAAAAAATAAACAAAATTTCACCCATCCTGCACGGTAAAAGCATGAACCCATCTCCTGCCAATACTCTCACAAGAGAGTTTTTTAAAATGCCATTTCAGCATTTAATATTCAGGCAAGAAAATCATTTTTTAAGAAATGCCCCCGGGATTACTAAGATATGGCGTGTGA
>JAAYTO010000050.1 GCA_012523755.1 Clostridium sp.
ATTGGCGACCCGGAAGGGGCTCGAACCCTCGACCTCCAGCGTGACAGGCTGGCATTCTAACCAACTGAACTACCGGGCCATGTGTGGTGGGCACTATAGGGCTCGAACCTATGACCCCCTGCTTGTAAGGCAGATGCTCTCCCAGCTGAGCTAAGCGCCCACACAGTCAGTATCGACTAAGCGACAATAGATAGTATACAAAAATAATTCTTCGAAGTCAATACTTAAATTTCTACTTTATCAAATTTATTATTTAATCTCTCTTTAAATCTTGTTCATACTCAATAATGCAAAGATTCTTTTGATATTCATTCTATCTTCCAGCTTTATCTATCAAGCTTAATAAGTCTTCCTCAGAAAATTGATACTTTTTATTGCAGAAATGACACTGAAGTTCTGCCCGATGATCCGCATTAACAATGTCCAATATTTCTTTTTTGCCTAAGCTGATAACGCCTCTCTCCATTCTCTCTCTAGAACAATTACACATATACTTGCATGGCTTCTTATCTATTATCTTAATATCCTTTTCTGAAAGAATCATGTTTAATATATCCTCCGGCAACTTGCCCTCGGACAACAATCCGGTAACTGATGGAATGGAGTTTATTTTATTCTCAATAAACGTTATTGTCTCTTCATCCGCTCCTGGCATTAGCTGAAGGATGAATCCGCCGGCACTGGCTACAATTTGGCTTGCATTGGTCAGTACCCCCAGTGAAGTAACTGTCGGAATCTGCTCGGAATATGCATAATAGTACGTTATATCTTCAGCAATTTCGCCCGAAACAAGATCAACATACCCAACATACGGCTCCTTTAATCCCATGTCCTTTATTACATTCAGGTAACCTTTCCCAATAGCACCGGCAACATCGAATTTGCCCTCGCTGTTCAGAGGCAAATAAACCAATGGACGATGGACATACCCCTTTACATTTGCTTGTGAATCGGAAACAACTACAATTCCCCCTATAGGGCCATCTCCCTTTATTTGAATCGTAATGGTATCCCTTTCTCCCTTAAGGGTTGTAGACATCATTGCTGCTGCAGTTATTGTCCTGCCCAATGCCGCTGTGGCCAATGGAGACAGACCATGTGTTTTCTGTGATTCCTTAACCATATTGGTTGTAGTTGTTGCAACAGCTCGTATAGTCCCGTCCCCTGCCGTAGCTCTAATAATGTAATCTTCCATAAATTACTCCCACCTTCATAAAAGCTTCGTTATAACACCTCGGTTCAAAGAAAATTTTTCGATTTGTAAATTTTCCATATTGAAAACCCCGGTATAAAAATACCGGGGCATGTGGCCATTTTATGTTAAATCTTTTAGACTAAATTAGGCCTTTGTCACGTTTGAAGCTTGAGGTCCTTTTGCACCTTCAACTACTTCAAATTGGACTTCAGCACCTTCTTCCAATGTCTTATAGCCATCCATGTTTATTGCTGAAAAATGTACAAAAACATCATTTCCGCCTTCTCTCTCAATAAAACCGAAACCTTTTTCAGCATTAAACCATTTTACTCTTCCTTTTTCCATCCTGCACTCCTCCTGAACTTGATACTTTAACTTAGCTTGCATATCTTCGATGCTTTTACTAAATCTATATTAGTTTATCACAATGTTTTATTGCTTGTCAATCTGATAATTACATTTTAGCGATAATTATCTATTATTTTCATTCCCAATCCATTGGTATTTCTAGGGGTTCCACAAATATTTATTCAAGTTTATTTTTCCGCCTTCATCAAAAATTATGCCTTCTTGTTCAAGCAATTTTTGTTGCTCAAACTCACCTCCAAAAGCAAAACTGGAACTTATTTCTCCCTTTCGGTTTACAACTCTGTGGCATGGAACTTCACCACAATATGGGTTTTTATGCAATGCCCATCCCACTATTTTAGCCTTTCGTGGATAGCCCAACATCTTGGCAATTTGTCCATAAGTCGCAACCTTCCCCCTAGGAATCTTTTTCACTACTTCATAAACATCTTCAAAAAACGACATCATTTGCCTCCTTTTGTGCAAACAAAAAAAACTCTCTGGCTTTTTTGGGACGGTGAGCTTAGCTTTAAGTTGTCATAAACATTCAACAATTCCATTTTGCTTCCAATTACCATGTTTTTTAAATCCTCTATATCATAGCATCTCTCATAATGAATTTCATCATACCTTTTGTAGCAATGTCCATCTTTTATAAAAAAAGTTAAATCAAACTCGCACAGTCTTTTTTTTCTGTCAAAGAAATTTTGCCATATATAACAAATGTCTTCGGTCACATCATAAAACACATTATCTTTAAGTATATTCTCAAACTTATAAGGCGTGTTAATATCAAATATAAACAAACCTCCGGGATTTAAATAGTTCTTCACAAGACCAAAAACCTTTTTTATATCTTTTTTATATATCAGGTAGTTTATGCTGTCCATAAGACAAACTATTGCATCCACCGTTCCATACAGCTCAAACTCGGTCATGTCCTGATTAAGATAAAGAATGTCCCGGTCAATGGACTTATCCTTTGCACAGCTTAACATATCCGCTGATGAATCAATGCCAATCATGTCATAGCCTCTTTTGTCCATTTCAAGGCAAAAACTGCCGGTACCGCAGCCAAGATCTAATATTAATGACGGTTTAACATTATTCACTTCGAAAATCTTTTCAATATAATCCGCCCACTCTTTATAGTTGACGTCATACATCAGCTTATCATATACATACGCAAAACTTGAATATATATTAACCACCCCGCCAAAAGCATAAAGTACAGTGTCTACAATAGGCTTTCCATAATGTTTGCTCCATAATAATGCAATCAGCTTTTTAAAAACAAACTGCATAGAAAGCGAGTTAATTATAACACACCATACCAGCACCTGCAACGCGGCAAAAAAACATGGGTGCATTAAATAGACAAAATCGAAAGAGCATCGAGCCCTTTCATTTTTTCTTCATCTCACTTCGTGAAATCTCACTAACTGTGGAGAAAAATATGGAAGAAACATTGTGAAGCAAGTTGTAGCCTCTTGTTAATACGACGTGGAAAGGGAGAACATTGTCGTTTAACTTATCCTCTCCATCAGAACTGTCAATCTGAAACAAGTAGTACCTTCTATCCCTTGAAACACCCACCATATCGCTTATATTAAAGCCATTATCGAATTGTTCGACAGCTATAACAGTTCCGCCCAAATCATCGGTTTCTCCCACTGCTATTTCACCATTGTTTTGTATGGCAGGTGTTTGGTTCTGCAAAACAGTGGGTGCGGGTATTATCTCACTGTCGTTTCCTTTGCGGAAAACCAAATTGTTTGAACAACCTGCCAAAAGCATTACAGTCAAATTCAGGTATTAATGTGTAAATTCATTTATCCATTACAAGTAAACTGGCATATACCTTTTCCTTTCTTATATTCATGATTTATAAAAGTAGATTCTACGCATGCAAACATCCTGCATTTTGTCCTCTACTAAAGATACTTCATTAATTCACTCCTTAATGCTTCAAGCCCTGTTGATGTCTCGTGTTTATATACTAAACTAAACACGACATTAATGTTATTGGTTGAACTTCGTTTTTTGATTATATATCTATTTTTGCCTCTCCTGTCGGATGATATATACATATTTTCAGGCAAATAACGCTGGTCTTTTGATAATTGGGCACTGGATTTCAGTGTCAATGAAATTCCCTTGCCATCATATTCAAATCCTTTTATTCCAAGCCCTAACCCGCTAAAATGTGTTTGTGCCAACGTTTCCGCTAACTCGTATTGATAATTTGGCACCTTTCTCGAACCGCTCCTCTTTCTTCGAAGGCAAGCATGAACATAGAAATTATCCCTTAACTGATCAATTGGCACAATTGCTTTAAAACTGCCTATTCCTTTTGAAGTTATGATAAACTTGGAGCTTTTGGTCTTGTAATGATTAATAATCCAATTTATTAATACAGACTGCAAACCATTAATCGCGATACCCCTCTGTGTAACTTCAGAATATGTATTAATGTTTTGGTTTAAATGTTTTATTATTTTCTCCGAATTACTGTCGGAAGGAAATTTATTATCCCTTGAATAAGTATATTGCACCTTACCACAGGACTCAATAGGAATAAGTGAAAATTGACCGCTTTGAGCCGGGGATAATTTTGCTTCAATGGAAAATATATGATCTTTACCTTTATAGACCATAATATCTTCGCCTAATGAATCGGATCCACCCTCACATTTGAAAGTAAAGGGCAAATCTTTAAATACATTGTTTAAGTATTCACAGGCTTCAAGTTCAAACTGTTGCCATCGTTGCATATACTCACCTCTTTCACAATTAATAAAAAATATTTAAAATGTTACATTTTGCTTATTATGATGTTGTTTATCCATGCGATAATCTATCTTCAACGAAAATATTAATTCAATTCGCAGGGATATATTAAATCCTTGCCTCTTAATTTATCCATAATTTCTATTATCTTTATTGTATCATAAAATGTCTGTTTATCACTCTCTATCTTATTCTTCTGGAGACACTTCATGACTTCTATTGCCTCATAATTTTTTCCGTTTGATTCATAAGGGACATTAATATGTTCTTCTTTTTTATCATTAAGCTTTATAACAAGCTTTGACGGAAAATAAAAGTCGGGAACAAGAATATGCCCCTTAGTACCGTAAATCGTAAAATTTATCGGTGCAGAAAAAGTGCAGGCAGAAGAAAGCAACGCCGTTTCGCCCTTATCAAATTTCAAGAGATAGTGGGACTCTTCATCCACACCGGTTTTTCCTATATTTAAAGTTCCGGTTATTTGAACGGGATACTTCTCTAGAACCATGCATGCAAAGGCAATTGGGTATATCCCCAGATCTAAAAGAGCTCCTCCTGCCAAATCAGGATTATACAACCTGTGCACAGGGTCAAAGGGAACATCAATACAAAACTGACCCTTCAGGGTTTTTATTTCACCTATCAGACCCTCCCTTATCATACTGACTAATCTTGAAAGAGCCGGTGAAAATCTTGTCCACATAGCCTCCATTAAAAACAGCCCTTTAGCCTTAGCTGTTTCAATAAGCCGTGAAGCCTGATTTTTATTTAACGCAAAGGGCTTTTCACAAAGCACATGCTTATCATTATTTAGGCACAGCATAGCATTTTCATAGTGGAAATTATGAGTCGTAGCAATATACACCACATCCATCTTCTCATTTTTTACAAAATCATCATAATTGTCGTAATAGTACGGTAAATCAAACTCCTCTGCAAATCCCCTTGATTTCCCCGTTTTTGAAGCCGCAGCTATTAAGTTGGCACTCGGAACAGCTTTCAGTGCATTTGCAAATTCCCTTGCAATGCTTCCGCAGCCCATAATTCCCCAGTTAATTATATCTTTATCCATTTAAGACCTCGTACAAATACCGATAATTACTTTTTATTTCTTACAAGAATATATTACCACATTCCATAATATAATTCCATATTAAACTACTATTAGGGTATATTTAAAAAGTCGGGGAAAAATATAGGGATAACTTGAGTTTCTTGAATGCTTTTCTTTACTTAAATCATATGTACTCCTTTTAATATAACGTTTATGCTTAAAACAAAAGCTCCGGGACATCGAGTCCTTTCCCTTTTTGGTCATTTCACTTCGTGAAATCCCACTAAAAAAATATCTGGATACTCCCTACGGAATATCCAGATATTTTGCATCATTATGGTTTTATGTCAACATGTCAAAAGGCAATTATCCAATATGCTACAACACTATTGCAATGTACTTCATTACTATCGCGTTAGAGATTTTGTCCGGCAACGCGACTCTGTTTTTCCATCTGCATTAATTTCTTCCTTTTGGTAATAAGACCACCGATACGCCCTGTCTCTTTGGCGGTCAAACTCTTCCAGCCATACTTCTTCACCTTGTCAAACAATCCAAGCTCAATAATTATCTCATTTTTAATTTTTTCATCTAAATTTTCCACTTCATCCCACCTCCTGTGGTTATTATGTACAAAACCACATAGGAGTATACACTTTTTTAGTGAAATTTCTCAATTTTTTCAACAATGTAAAAGTTCAAGGGCATTGAGCCCTTTCCCTTTTTTGAATAAAATTATTACAGACAGCTCAATTTTTCCCCAATTGTTCCTCTATTGCCTCAATTGCCTTTCTTAGCTGTGCGTCATCCTCCCGCGGTACCTCGGATACAGGATAATTTTCATATTTCTCATCCAGTTCTACTACTATATCCGGTTCAATCCCTTTTTCATGTATGCACTCTCCCGAGGGAGTAAAATACCTTGCTATAGTCACTTTTATGCCCGATCCATCCTCAAGGTTTATTACCGCCTGAACCAGTCCTTTTCCAAAGGTCGTTGTACCGATTAATTTTCCTTTTCCATAATCCTTAACTGCACCAGACAGTACCTCCGAAGCACTGGCACTGTATCCATTAACTAAGATACTCAGTGGAATATTTAATTCCGTTGAATCCGACTTCTTTTCAATTCTATTGCCTATACGGTCTTCTGTATATACAATCAAGCCCTCAGGCAGTAACCTGTCTGCGATGGCTGAAACTTCGTCATAATCGCCGCCCGGATTATCTCTCAAATCAATAATTAACCCTTTTATACCCTGATCAAGAAGCTTGTTTAAGTGGGTACCAAAATCTTTTGCAATGTCACTATCAAACATTGTTATTCTTATATAGCCTATGTTTTCCTGTAGCACTTCACTATTTATGTTTATAATTTTGATCTCTTTTCTTGTAACATCAAAATCTAAATATGTTCCCTCGGAAGGTCTAAATACTGTAATTTTGACTTTTGTATTTTCTTCACCCTTAATCATACTGACAATTAAATTGTCATCCCTTATAGTTGTTACATCTTTATCGTCAACCTTTACTATCTTATCTCCGGGCAAAATACCTACTTCCTTTGCAGGAGAATCCTCAAAAGCCTCAATAACCGTGAGTATCCCATCATTATCCATGTATATTGATACACCAATTCCAACATAGCTACCCTGGGTTTTTTCGTTAAATTCCTTCATTTGTTCTTTTGTAAAATAAACAGTGTAAGGATCATTCAAAGAATTAGCCATTCCGGCAATAGCTCCCTCGAGCATATCATTCTGATCAACTTTTTTATAATAATAAGTATCTAGAAGGTTTTTAACTTCATTAAATTTATTTATATTCACAGAATCCACATTGTTTTTATCAAAGGTTATAGCATGTTGCGGGTCAAAGCCCTTTAAATCCTTATATTTCTCGACATCCTTCTCAGACATTATAACATAATGCGGATTACTATAATGCCAAACCAAAAAACCATAGCCAGTAATTGTTGAAGAGAGAAATACTGCTATTAGTATAGGCAATACTTTGCCAGTAATCAGATTTTTATTCAATTCGAGAACACTCCCCTTGTTATAATTTGTTGAATCTTATTAATACCCGACATCGATTCGTGTACTAGCTTAATTATAGAATAATCCATAATTTGTTGAACCTTATTAATACCCGGTCAAATGCATATCATCTCAGAGTACCATAATATTCTATAAAAAAATCTTCTGTATCCTCCACTTATAGAAGTGGAGAACATTTATCGTTTCATTATATCATATGCTTGCACTTTTAATAATATTTTCAGCCCATTTAATTTTTAATCGTCTATCTTGGTAACGCCCTACTAACAATTAAGCCCGTACCACAAAATGTACGAGCTTTATTTCTAGTATGGCATTATAAACAACTTACTCCATACTGCCATTCCCTATGGTTTTACATAATTCAGAGGATTAACCGGGGTGCCGTTTTTCCTAACCTCAAAATGCAAATGTGGCCCTGTGGAAAGCCCTGTGCTCCCGACCTTCGCGATTGTATCACCGGCATTTACCGAATCACCTACACGCACAAGAAGCTTGCTGCAGTGGGCATATAGGGTAGAAATTCCTCCGCCATGGTCAATTATCACAGTATTCCCGTAACCGCTCTGCCATCCTGACACTATCACTACTCCCTTGTTAGCGGCAATTATCGAAGCACCGTTACCCGCTGAAATGTCTATACCATTATGCATTCTATACACTTTAAGTATAGGATGAAGTCTGTTACCAAAGTAGGATGAAATTCTTGTACAGCTCGGAGTAGGCCAAAGCATGCTTCCCCCAGCATAACTTCCGCTTCGTTGAAGACTCTTTATTTGATTGGCCAGTTCATTGGACTTTCTTAATAGTTCATTCTCCTGCTGCTCAAGCTTCTTTAGCTGGGAATTTATATTGCTGATTTCTTTGTCGAGACCGGATCTTGTTGCCCTAATTTCATTTAACTTGTTTAAAGATGCATCCGCACTTTCCTTAACTGTATTTCTCTTCTCTACTGCAAGCTGTTTTTTAAACTCGACATCTGCCTTTGCGGCCTTAATGTCCTCAATAAGCTCCTTGTCTTTTTTACTTATGGCAGAAACAATCTCAAGCCTATTCCAAAAGTCAACAATGCTTTCTGACTCTGACAACGATTCAATATATGTAACATTAGAGTTCTGATACATTACTTTAAGTCTAACCTTAAACAGCTCCATCTGTTGATTATACTTATCTTCACTTTCCTTTATAGCTTCGTCAATCTTTTCGATCTCTTTATTTAGCTCATCAGCCTGTTGAATCAGAGAATTATACTCCTGAGTTTTTTTCTTCTCCTCCGATTCCAAGAATTCCTTTTCATTTTTGATAGAATCCAGCTTGTTCTTCTGTTCCTTCTTTTGCCTAGATATGTCATTTATCTTGTTGTCAACAGTTTTTTTCTGCTTCTGAGTGTCGGAAATGGTATCTCCGAAAGCAGGAATCATTACCGTAGAAAACATTAAGGTAAATACCATAATTATTAATACTGCCTTTTTCACTGACCTAACCCCCTTGACCAAACCAGAATTTTATCCTTTGTTTATTTTATATTTATACTCTTAAGTACTTCCGTATTGATATAATACTGCCTGATGCACCCACTAAGGCTCCTAAAAGGCAAGACATAAAAATTAGTTGAAAACCTACATCGTTCATTCCCACAAGATTTACCATTAGAAAATCACTCTCTACCCATCCACCTCCTATATTGTAAATAATATATAAAGTCGCAAAGCTTACAAGTGCCCCTATTAATCCAATAATTATCCCCTCAACGATAAAAGGCAATCGAACAAACCAATCTGTAGCACCAATATACTTCATTATATTGATTTCTTTTCGCCGGGCAAACACAGTTAACTTAATGGTGTTGGAAATTATGAATACAGCTATCACCACAAGAATTGTTATCAAAAATGTGCTTCCTATCTGCAAACCTCTAAGTATTCTATTAATAAAGTCAATAGCCTTTCTTGAGTACCTTACACTATCCACACCGGGATAGTTCTTGTATCTTTCCACAACATCCTCATAATCGGCTGAATTGTTAAGTTTAATAATAAAAGATACCGGCATAATACTCTCGTCAAGACCTTCTAGAACATCCTTATCGTCCCCAAGCATTTCCTTAGCTTCTTCAAAAGCCTGCTTTTTATCAACCACTTCATATTCTTTTATCCTTTTATCACGACCTATTGTCCATTCAAGCATTCCAATCTGGTGACCATCCATTTCAGGGTTGCAAAATACCTGCATTTCAGGCTGATCCTTCAAAAACTTGGTGTTATGATTTATATTAACCGTAATAATCCAGAAAAATCCCAAGATTACCAAGGATGCTGCAACAACGCCCATTGAAGCAAGAGACATAAGTACATTTCTATAGGTATTAATGAACCCCTCTTTAACAACATATTTTGCTGTTCTTAACTTCATTTTCGTACTGTCCTTTCTCCTGATCTCTTTTAATTTCTCCTTTTTCGATAGCAATTACACGTTTTTTCATTTTATCAACAATGCCCTTCTCATGTGTGGCAACAATCACAGTAGTACCCCTATAATTGACTTCCTGTATCAATTTCATTATTTCCCATGCTGTTTCAGGGTCAAGATTTCCTGTCGGTTCATCAGCTATAATAAGGGAAGGATTGTTTACCAGTGCCCGGGCAAGAACAACCCTTTGCTGTTCTCCTCCAGAGAGTTGGTTTGGGTAGGCATTTGCTTTCCTACTCAGTCCCACTAATGCCAAAGCCATTGGAACCTGTCTTCTGATTTCTTTTGGAAGTGCTTCTGTAATCTGCATGGCAAATTCTACATTCTCATAAACAGTTTTATTGGGAAGTAGTCTAAAATCCTGAAATACAACCCCCAAACTCCTTCTGAAGCTGGGAATCTCTTTTCTTTTCAACTGAGAAAGGTCATAACCATTTACAAAGACCTCTCCTTCCGTAGGATCCTCTTCTTTTAATATGAGCTTTAAAATCGTAGATTTACCTGAGCCACTTGGTCCTACCAAAAAAGCAAACTCACCTTTTTTTATAGAAAAATTAACATTGCTTAACGCTAATGTCTCGTTTGAATACTTCTTAACCACATTCTTAAACTCTACCACATTAACATCTCCTAAAATTAACACCTTCGGATTTAACCCGGCATTTTAATTTTATCTTTCGTGCAATATTTTATCGCAAATATTATCATTTGGCAATTATTTATCGGAAATTGCCCTAAACCGTCATGCAAAATTCTGGTTGCTATCGAGGTATTTTTTAACAAGTATCGCAACCTTAAATATTATTGCATCATCAAACAGTCTCAGATCAAGTCCCGTAATCTTCTGAATCTTATCCAACCTATACACAAGGGTATTCCTATGGACAAAAAGCTGTCGGGATGTTTCGCTTACATTCAGGTTATTTTCAAAAAATTTAACTATTGTGTTCATGGTTTCAGAATCTAAAGCTTCAAAGGCTCCATCCTTAAACACTTCCTTTAGAAACAACCGGCAAAGCGTAGGCGGAAGCTGATATATCAACCTGCCAATACCAAGCTTGTTGTAATCTATTATATTCTTTTCGCTTTCAAATATTTCTCCTATTTGCAAAGCCGTCTGTGCTTCTTTGAAAGAACGTCCTATCTCTCTGATATTATCAACAACAGTTCCAATCCCGATTTTAGACTTTATCATTCCCTCAGTAGATAAATTATCTAATATAATCCTTGCATTTTTATTTACTTCTTTATAATTATAGTTTGAACCTAGCTCTTTTATTAGTACGGTTGTCTCATCGTCTAAAATTATAACAAAATCTTTGGCTTTTCTTGGAAAAAGTCCTTCTATTATCTCGTATGCATAAATATCCTTTGCTGGTTCTGTCTTTATTAAAAACGCCACTCTGTATACATTATTTGTAATATGCAGTTCTTTAGCTCTTAATGTAATATCCCCAGGTAAAATATTATCAAGTACGACACTTTTAATAAAATTAATCTTATCATACTTTTCGTCATAATATGCCTTAATGTTAACAATATTAAGGCATATAAGTCTCAGGTATTTACTGTTATTAGAATCATCCGAGCTTATAAATGCAATATATTCCATCTTGTTTTTTATATAAACTTTTTGAAAAGATTGTCCCCTAATCACCATGAAAATATCATTAGCTTCCATTACTTCATCGATCAACGGATTGATCTGCCCTACTCTTTCCTCATTTGAGCATGCTAAAATAAGACCGTTTTGATCCATAATACCAATTTCTGAATCAATGGTATCCTTAACCTGATTCATGAGGTTCTGATAAAGTTTTATCGACACTCAACCACCCCCATTATTAGACGATTTAATAACTGTACTCAATCACTGGCATTTTTCATAATTGACTCAAGGGGCATTCCATCAACAATCAATACTGTAAACAAACCCTTTTAATTATTATTTCTCATTTTTCATTATACACAAATATAGATAAAAGCTCAAAGAAGAATATACCTAGGCAGTGAATTAAATAAATGCAAGGAAAAATACTCCATAAACTTGAGTTCCGCATTTTTCTTCACTTAAATAATATATATCCCTGCTCCGCGAACCACAAAGGGGAAAGAATAATTATTCTTTCCCCTTTGCCATATCCATTAAAATATATTTTAATTCATTATAGCTCTTTCAGTTTCTTTGTCAAAAATATGAATCTTGTTGGTATCAAGAGCAAGCTTAACTACGTCTCCAGCTCTTGCCTTAGTTCTTGGATTAACTCTCGCTGTAAAATCAACATCCCCTACTTCCGTATACAACAAAGTTTCTGACCCCAGCATTTCTACAACCTCAACCTTTGCATTTACTATGCTGTCTGACATTGATTCAAGGTAAACAGCTTCGTCGTGAATGTCTTCGGGACGTATGCCAATTACCACTTCTCTTCCAACATACTCGCTTCCCTCGAGTTTCTTTGCCTTTCCCTCCGGAAGCTTAATATCTTCCTTACCAAACAGCAAATGAATCTCTTCCCCACGTTTTTCAACCTTTGCATTTACAAAGTTCATCTGTGGGCTTCCGATAAATCCTGCTACGAACATGTTAATAGGTCTTTCATAAAGGTTATTTGGGGTATCAACCTGTTGAATATATCCATCCTTCATAACTACGATTCTTGTACCCATGGTCAACGCTTCCGTCTGGTCATGAGTAACGTAGATAAAGGTTGTCTGGAGTCTCTGGTGAAGTTTACTGATCTCAGTTCTCATCTGAACCCTAAGCTTTGCATCAAGGTTTGAAAGAGGCTCATCCATCAAGAATACCTTCGGGTCACGGACAATAGCACGACCTAAAGCAACCCTCTGTCTCTGTCCACCGGATAATGCCTTCGGCCTTCTTTCCAGCAAATGCTCTATATCAAGTATTTTTGCTGCCTCTAAAACTCTTCTTTTTATTTCATCTTTAGGCATCTTCCTGAGTTTCAAGCCAAACGCCATATTGTCGAAAACAGACATGTGAGGATACAATGCGTAGTTCTGGAAAACCATTGCTATATCCCTGTCCTTCGGAGCAACGTCATTAACCAGTTTATCACCTATGAACAATTCTCCTTCGGTTATTTCCTCCAATCCAGCAACCATTCTCAGTGTAGTAGTTTTTCCGCATCCAGATGGCCCAACCAATATTATAAATTCCTTATCCTCAATATCTAAATTAAAGTCATTAACTGCAGTAACCCCACCTGGATACCTTTTATAGATTCCCTTTAGTTTAACGCTTGCCATTTTTTCCCCTCCCAATTTTTTTCGAACACAAATAATATCAATATTAATATAACATTTCAGCCAACCCTCAACTAGTATACTTTTTAACAAAAAAAAATAATGTATTTAGTTACTTTGCATAAAGGTAAACAATCATAATACCTTAAACAACGTCATTGCAAGCGTTCACGCAACTTACTGGAAATAATTTTAGATGAAACCGGTACAAAAAAATTTATTAAAAAGTAGGGAAAAACGTGACGGGAAATGTAAGCAAAGCAAAGAAAACACCGGAGTTATAAAAGAATTAAAAAAGATAAGCATAAATCAATTATTTATTGTTGCATTTTTATACATTTTTATGTATAATTATAAATATTATTTTGCATGGAGGTTTTTCTTATGAAACTAAATGAAATAATTGAACTGGATAAAAAGTATTTTATGAATACATTCGGCAATAGAACTCCTGTATGTTTTGACCACGGCAAAGGAATCAACCTCTGGGATCTGGATGGAAAGAAGTATTATGATTTTCTTGCGGGGATAGCAGTAAGTGCTTTAGGGCATTCACACCCTAAGCTTATCAATGCCATAAAGGAGCAGGCAGAAAAATTAATTCACTGCTCCAACCTTTATTATATAGAACCTCAGGCAAGACTGGCCAAGATACTGGTAGAAAACTCTTGTGCTGATAAGGTGTTTTTTGCGAACAGCGGAGCGGAGGCAAACGAGGGAGCTATCAAGCTTGCCCGCATCTACTTCAAAAAGAAGGGCATGCCCGAGAAGTTTGAAATAATAACTCTGGAAAAATCCTTCCACGGAAGAACACTTGCCACCATTGCTGCAACAGGCCAGGATAAATACCAAAAGCCTTTTAGTCCTCTTACGCCCAGCTTTTTAAAAGTACCTATAAATGATTTGGAAGCCCTTCGTAATGCTATTAATGATTCAACCTGCGCCATTATGATAGAGCCTATACAGGGAGAAAGCGGCGTAAACCTTACCACCCTTGAGTATATGCAGGGAGTCAGGAAGCTTTGTGACGAAAAGGGCATATTCTTAATATTTGATGAGGTTCAATGCGGTCTGGGACGTACCGGTAAGCTTTTTGCGTACGAACATCTTGGTATAGAGCCTGACATATTCACCCTTGCCAAGGCTTTAGGCGGTGGGTTCCCCATCGGTGCCCTGTGTGCAAAGAAACATGTGGCAAGTGCCTTTGAACCGGGAGACCATGGCTCCACCTTCGGCGGAAATCCTCTTGCATGTGCAGCGGGTTTGGCAGTTATGGACACTATGATAAATAACAACCTAGTTAAGAATTCAGAGGAAATGGGCTCCTATTTTATTGATAAGCTCTCAACGCTTGCCAACAAGTATGATTTTGTCAAAGAAATTCGTGGAAAAGGACTCATGATAGGCATTCAGCTTTCAATAGAAAAGGCAGTGGAAATCAAAAATAAATGTTTTGACAAGGGTTACCTCATTGGAAGTGTAGGCAACAACATTATAAGGTTATTGCCGCCTTTGATAGTTACAAAAGAAGACATTGACGGCATGGTCGACGTGTTGGATAATATATTTCAAGAATATTAATATTTGAGGAGATAAAAGTATGAAATCAGTATTAGTTTTGGAGGATGGAACATATTTTCCGGGCGAAGCCTTCGGTGAAGCCGGGGAAACAGTAGGAGAAGTTATATTTAATACAAGTATGACAGGTTATCAAGAAATAATAACCGACCCCTCTTATAGAGGTCAGATAGTCGCAATGACGTACCCATTGGTTGGAAACTGCGGCTTTAATCAATACGATAATGAGTCATCCAAAAGTCATGTTCAAGGGTTTATTGTTAAAGAGCTGTCCGATACACCAACCAACTGGCGTTTTGAGATTACTCCTGACGAGTATTTCAAAAAAAGCGGTATTGTTGGAATCAAAGGTATTGATACCCGTACTCTTGCCCAGCGTCTAAGAGATAAGGGAAGCATGTATGGGATAATTTCTACCGAAAGTGGAAATATTGATATTCTTCTTGAAAGGCTTATGAAAAAGAAGCAGGAAAAAAGGAACTTAGTAGCAGAGGTCACAACAAAAGCACCTATTCATAAACCAGGCAACGGAAAACGAGTTGTGGTAATAGACTTTGGAGTTAAAAGCAGTATAATTGAATCTTTAGAAAAGAACAGCTGTGATATATACATTCTACCGGCTACATCGTCAGCCATGGAGATTTTTGATCATAAACCCGATGGCATACTTCTGTCAAACGGTCCCGGCAACCCGGCTGAACTCCCGTCAATTAAGGCCACCATACAGGAGCTTATAGGCAAAAAGCCAATTCTGGGAATCGGTCTTGGCTTCCAACTATTAGGGCTTGCCCTAGGTGGTAAAACCAGTAAGCTGAAATTGGGGCACCACGGATGTAATTATCCCGTTAAAGACTATAAAACGGGAAAATGCCATATAACGTCGCAGAGTCATAATTATGTTTTGGAAAACAACTTTGGAGACGATGTGGTTGTTACTCAAACAAACATAAACGACAATACCGTAGAGGGATTAAGGCACAAGCAATATCCCTTGATTGGCGTGCAGTATCATCCGCAAACAATTTCCGAGGACGATACTTCCTATGTTTTTTATGATTTTTATAAAATGATTGACGAATACTCAAAATCTATATAATAGCAACACGGGAGGTTCAAATGCCAAAACTAGAGGAGATAAAAAAGGTTCTTGTCATTGGGTCAGGACCTATTGTTATCGGTCAGGCTGCTGAGTTTGACTACTCGGGAACGCAAGCATGCAAAGCGTTGAGAGAAGAAGGAATTGAAGTCGTTCTTGTTAACAGCAATCCCGCAACCATAATGACCGACACCCAATCAGCAGACAGGGTGTATATTGAACCTATAACCCTGGATATTTTAAAAAAAATAATAAAAGAGGAAAAGCCCAATGGAATCTTAGCTTCCCTTGGCGGTCAAACGGGCTTAAACATGGCAGTTGAGCTTGCCGAGGACGGCATTTTAGACGAAATAGGAATTGAGCTTTTGGGTACATCTTTAGAATCAATAAAAAAAGCAGAAGACCGGGAATTGTTCAAGGAAACCATGCAGGAAATAGGCGAAAAGGTTCCTTTAAGCACAATTGTGACCGACCTTGAAAGCGGCGTAAAGTTTGCCGAAGAGGTGGGGTTTCCTATCATTATCCGCCCAGCATACACATTAGGGGGCAGCGGCGGCGGCATTGCCCACGACATGGAAGAGTTTAAATACATATGCGGCAAAGGTCTAAAGCTAAGCATGATACATCAGGTTTTGTTAGAGCAAAGCGTAGCCGGATGGAAAGAAATCGAGTATGAGGTTATGAGGGATGGAACCGACAACTGCATTATAATATGCAATATGGAGAACTTCGACCCCGTCGGGGTTCATACCGGCGACAGCATTGTTATTGCACCTTGCCAGACTCTATCGAATGTTGAAGCTAAGATGCTAAGAAAAGCTTCCATAAAGATAATCCGTGCTCTTAATATAAAAGGCGGCTGCAATATACAATTTGCCTTAAATCCCAATAGCTTTGAGTACGTGGTAATTGAAGTTAACCCAAGGGTAAGCCGTTCTAGTGCTCTTGCTTCTAAAGCTACGGGATATCCCATTGCCCGCGTGACAGCTAAAATTGCAATAGGTCTTAACCTTGACGAGATTAAAAACTCAGTAACCCAGAACACCTATGCATGTTTTGAGCCTTCCATAGATTATGTGGTTACAAAGGTTCCCCGTTGGCCCTTTGACAAGTTTATAAATGCCGACAGGTCTTTAGGAACTCAGATGAAGGCAACCGGCGAAGTAATGGCTATAGGCAGAACCTTTGAAGAATCCATACTGAAGGCTATTGACTCTTTGGACATTAAAATGAATTACCAGCTGGGTTTGAGCCTTTTTGACAACAAATCCACGGAAGAACTGCTGGATTTTATAAAAGTTGCAAGGGATGAACGTATTTTTGCTATTTGCAAGGCACTCCAAAAAGGAGTAACCATAGAAGAAATAAGTGCAATTACTAAAATTGATATTTTCTTTATAAAGAAACTTCAAAAAATCGTTAACCTAGCGAAAGAAATAAAAAACTCAGGTATTGCTTGGCTTGATTATGATCTTTTTGCCCGAGCAAAGAAAATGGGGTTTGGAGATTCATACATTGCAAACCTTGTAAATGTACCTCTTGAAACGATTTTAGATCTTAGAAAAAAATATGCAATCCGTCCGGCGTATAGGATTGTTGATACCTGTGCCGGTGAGTTTAAAGCGGTAACCCCCTACTACTATTCAACCTATGGTGAAAAGGACGATGTCGTTGTTTCCGACAAAAAGAAGGTTATAGTAATAGGCTCCGGACCTATAAGGATTGGCCAAGGTATTGAGTTTGACTACTGCAGTGTTCACTCGGTCAAGACTTTGCGGGAACTGGGAATTGAATCAATAATAATAAACAATAATCCGGAAACGGTAAGTACAGATTTTGATACATCGGATAAACTGTATTTTGAACCCCTTACCAAAGAATGTGTTCTTGATATTATAGACAAGGAAAAACCTTTAGGAATAATTGTTCAATTTGGAGGCCAGACATCTATAAACCTTGCAGGCTCCCTCGCCAGTGAAGGCGTAAACATCCTTGGAACTTCGGTGGAAAGCATTGATATTGCAGAGGACAGGGATCGGTTTATGAACCTTTTAGAGGAGCTTGATATACCTTTGCCCCAAGGAGACACCGCTTTCTCCTTTGACGAAGCCATGGCTATAGCAAAGAAAATAGGATATCCTGTTCTGGTAAGACCTTCATATGTCTTAGGCGGAAGGGCAATGGAAGTAGTTTATAATGACGAGACTTTGAAAGAATATATGAACCGGGCTGCTTATATCTCAACAAAGCATCCTGTCTTGATAGACAAATATATTGACGGAAAGGAAGTTGAGGTGGATGGCATCTGCGATGGCGAAGATGTTTTAATTCCCGGCATCATGGAGCATATTGAAAGGGCCGGTATCCACTCAGGAGACAGCATTTCGATATATCCACCCCAAACCCTTGATGAACATATAAAAAGCACGATTGTGGATTACACAACAAGACTGGCAAAAGCCCTTAAAATAGTGGGACTCTTTAATATTCAGTTTGTCATTGACAACAATAACAAGGTCTATGTCATTGAGGTTAATCCCCGGGCAAGCCGTACCATTCCGATAATGAGTAAAGTTACCGGAATACCTATGGTGGATGTCGCTACAAAGTTTATCCTCGGATATAAAATGAGGGATCTGGGATATACTCCCGGTCTTTACAAAGAATCGGAATATGTTGCTGTAAAAGCACCGGTCTTCTCCTTTTCAAAGCTCACTACGGTTGACACATTCTTAGGACCGGAAATGAAATCCACCGGAGAAGTAATGGGGGTATCAAAGGACTTTCATATAGCCCTTTTCAAAGCACTTGCTGCCTCTGGCATTAAAATACCCTCCGGAGGAAATGTACTTTTGTCCGTAGCCGACAGGGATAAGCGGGAATGTGTTGAAATAGCCCAGGCTCTTTCAGATCTTGGCTTCAACTTGATGGCTTCCGAAGGTACCTACACAAACCTTTCGGTTCTTGGAATCGAGGTAGAGATGGTATCGGACGATGAAATGATTGAACTGATTAAGAGCAATAAGATATCTCTGGTAATAAACACACCAACCATGGGTAAAATACCCGGAAGGCTGGGATTTATACTAAGGCGGACATCAATTGAATATAATATTCCATGTATAACTTCTCTTGACACCGCAAGATCAATGATATCGATTTTAGAACATATGATCTCCGGAGAAGACACTGAAATATACCCGCTTGACATGTATGCCAAATAACTCTATAACTTACGGTTAATTTATGCTAATTAAATTATTTATTACATATGTTTGTTTTTGAGCCTAAAGAGGCTCTAAATTTATCATAAAATTATAGTTTACTTAAAGCTAAAAGCTAAGAATTTATAAGATTTGGAGGCGTTTTTTATGAAGCATTTAATAAGTCTTCATGATTTATCAGTTGAGGAAATAGAATCCACGCTAAAGCTTGCCGAAAAATTAAAAAAGCAGCTTAAAGAAGGAGTTTCCCATCAATTATTAAAGGGTAAAACCCTTGGAATGATTTTTACAAAGTCATCCACCAGAACTCGTGTATCTTTTGAAGTCGGATTGTACCAGTTGGGAGGGTATCCCCTGTTTCTAAGTTCAAATGATATACAGCTGGGACGCGGCGAGTCCATTTATGATACGGCTCAGGTTCTGTCAAGATATATAGACGGAATAATGATAAGAACCTTTGCCCACAGCGATGTGGAGGAGCTTGCGAAATATGGCAACATTCCCGTTATAAACGGTCTTACAGACCTTATGCACCCTTGTCAGATTCTCGCAGACCTTTTGACAGTTTATGAGCATAAAGGAACATTAAAAGGATTAAAGCTTGCATACATTGGAGATGGCAACAATGTTGCAAACTCACTCCTTCACGGCTGTGCAAAGGTAGGAATGGATATTGCCGTTGCCTCACCGAAGGGTTACCAATGTGACAGTAAAATAGTATCTGAAGCCCAAGAAGACGCAAAGGTTTCAGGATCCAATATCATATTAACGGAGGATCCCCTTGAGGCCATAAAGGATGCGGATGTTGTTTATACCGATACTTGGATAAGCATGGGGCAGGAAGAGGAAAAACAGGAAAGAATAAAAATATTTATGCCTTATCAGGTAAATAAAGAGCTGTTTTCAAAGGCTCATCAAGATGCCATATTCCTGCATTGTTTACCAGCCTACAGGGGTTATGAGGTCACTGAAGATGTCATTGACAGCCCCCAATCAGTTATTTTTGATGAAGCAGAAAACAGAATGCATGTCCAAAAAGCAATAATGGTATTGCTTATGGGGAATAGGTAAATGGTGGCGATATGGATTATTCATTTATTATTAGAAAAGCTCAGCTAGAGGACGTAGAAGAAATTCAAAGGATTATAAAGGAAGCCTTCAAAAAGTATATGAAGGAGGCACAGCTTACGGGAACCATGGAAGCCTTAGAAGAGTCCTTGGAGGATATAAAAAAAGATATTGAAACTAAAGAAGTATTTATCGCAATTATTAACAATATTCCGGTGGGAACAATCCGGGTTGAAACCCTGCCGGATAACACAGCATACATAAGCAGGTTTGGTGTGCATCCTGATTACCACAACATAGGTGTCGGAAAGACCATGATGGATCTTGTCGGCAAACTTCTTGTATCTAAAGGAATAAGAAAGGTAAGCCTCCATACTGCCTCAAAATATTCAGAACTTATGCGTTTCTATTATGGCAGAGGGTTTTATGTGGAGTCAACCTCAAAAGAAAAGGGTTATATCAGATCCCTTTTAGTAAAGGATTATGAGTAGATTTTATAATCTACTCATTTTTTTATATCAAAATAGACTCGTTCCAAAAAAATTAAGTTTTCCATGTGCTATGCAGGAACAAAAATAACGATACATGATTATAACACGTATTTATAGCAAATCTCCTTAAGGCAAGTCGATAACAAATGACCTGCTGAACCTATTAAAGGAGTTACATTTAAATTACGATAACATAACTTTCATACAATTCATTAATAAGTTTATCATTTCCTGGATTTGTGACACAAACTCTATCGTGAAAACGAATATATAGGTGAAAGTGGATTGCGGGATTTTTTTTGGAGGGATTTGTATGAGAAAAGTCAGGTTGTTTGTTTTAGTACCCGTAATTGCTCTATTGTTGAACGCTATTCCTGTATCCTTTGTTTTTGGAGTTACATATGGCGATTTAAACTTCTTACTCTAAAGAGAGCTGCTTGGATAGACAATTCCGGTTGGGAACCAGCCACGAATCCTAGCTGGCCTAATGGTGGATGGGGGCAATAATTTAATTAGCTAATACACCTCACCTTAATTTATTTTTAGAAGCTTCACCAAAGTCTTTGCTGGAGCTTCTAAGCTTATTAGTGGGATTTCACGAAGAGAAATGACCAAAAAGCTCAAGGGCTCGATGCCCTTGAGCTTTTGTTTTTGGTATAAGGCTATCTCATTTTTTCTTCACATTCATTTAATATCTCTGATTCGTAATATGGGCTGTTAGGATGCATGTGACTTCACATTCATTTAATGTGAATATAGATGCCATTTTCGACCATCCTAAGCCTCTATGCATCCTAGAATACGGCAGTAGACAGATATCTTTCGCCAGTGTCCGGAAGCAAAGCAACAATAATCTTTCCCTTATTTTCAGGTCTTTTGGCAATCTGGGTTGCTGCAAAAGCGGCTGCTCCAGAGGATATTCCTACCAACAGTCCTTCGGTTTTTGAAAGCTTTCGTGCAGCATCAAAAGCTTCTTCATTAGTAACCTTATAAATCTCATCTACCACCTCTTTATTGAAATTAACAGGTACAAAGCCGGCACCTATTCCCTGTATTTTATGAGAACCTTTATTTCCTCCGGATAAAACCGGGGAATCCGAGGGTTCAACAGCAACAATCTGCACACTGGGTTTTCGTTGCTTCAATACTTCGCCCACACCGGAAATTGTTCCTCCGGTACCGACTCCTGCTACAAAAATATCCACCTGTCCGTCTGTGTCCCTCCAAACTTCCTCCGCTGTTGTCCTTCTGTGAATCTCTGGGTTTGCAGGATTTGTAAACTGTTGAGGTATAAAGGAATTTGGCATTGACGCAGCCAGCTCCTCAGCCTTTCTGATAGCTCCGCCCATGCCTTCAACTCCCGGAGTAAGTACCAGTTCGGCTCCCAATGCCTTTAGAAGATTTCTTCTTTCAATGCTCATGGTTTCAGGCATTGTAAGTATAACCCTATAACCCCTTGCAGCAGCAACAAAAGCCAGAGCAATACCTGTATTGCCACTAGTCGGTTCTATTATGACAGTATCCTTATTTATCAAGCCTTTATCTTCTGCATCTTTTATCATTGCATAGCCAATCCTGTCCTTTACACTGGATGCAGGGTTAAAGTATTCCAGCTTTGCAATAAGCCTGGATTCCAGTTTGTTTTCCTTGCTGTAATTGGACAACTCTAAAAGTGGAGTATTCCCAATAAGATCTGTTAGATTCTTTGCTATTTTGGACATTTAACCGCCTCCTAAAATTTTATAGTTTAAGCCTTAATGCGTTCAATAGCTCTACGCCTCCATCGTTTTTTGCAGTGCTTGTTCAAGGTCATAAATAAGGTCATCCGCATCTTCGATACCAATCGATAACCGTATCTGTTCAGGGGTTACCCCGCAAGCCTTTTGCTCTTTTTCAGATAACTGGGAATGGGTTGTTGATGCAGGGTGAATTACTAAAGACTTGGCATCAGCCACATTTGCCAGCAGTGAAAATATTTCAAGGCTTTCAATGAATTTCTTTGCAGCCTCGATTCCACCTTTGATTCCAAAAGTAAATATTGAACCGGCTCCCTTTGGAAGGTACTTTTGTGCAAGCTCGTAATACTTGTTGCCTTTTATGCCCGGGTAGTTTACCCATGACACCTGGGAATGATTTTGAAGGAAATCCACCACCTTTTTGGTATTGGCAACATGCTTTTCAACCCTTAACGAAAGGGTTTCAAGGCCTTGGAGCAAGAGGAAGGAATTAAACGGACTTATGCATGCACCGGTATCCCTCAAAAGCTGCACCCTGGCTTTGGTGATATATGCCAGAGGACCTAAGGCTTCAAAATATTTCAGGCCATGATAGCTCGAATCCGGTTCTGTAAAACCCGGGAACCTTCCGCTTCCAGCCCAATCAAACCTTCCCGAATCAACAATAACACCACCGATGGATGTTCCATGTCCGCCAATAAACTTTGTTGCGGAATGTACGACAATATCGGCTCCAAACTCAATAGGTCTTATAAGGTAAGGTGTCCCAAAGGTATTGTCTACAATAAGCGGTACACCACTTTCATGAGCAATTTTTGCAACAGCTTCAATATCAATTAAATTGATTCCCGGGTTTCCGACGGTCTCTATATAAACCGCCTTTGTCTTTTCATTAATTGCTTTTCTAAAGTTTTCCGGATAGTCGGGATCTACAAAAACAGTATTAATACCAAGTCGGGGCAGAGTCGTTGAGAACAAGTTATACGTGCCGCCATAAAGCGTACTTGCCGAAACGATTTCATCACCGCTTTCGGCGATATTAAGTATTGCATAGGTAATAGCTGCCGAGCCCGAGGCAACTGCCAGTGCCCCCACACCTCCTTCAAGTGCAGCCATTCTTTGCTCAAACACATCATTTGTTGGATTCATAATTCTTGTGTAAATATTGCCGGATTCCTTTAATGCAAAAAGGTTAGCAGCATGCTCGGTACTATTGAATACGTAGGAGGTTGTTTGGTAGATTGGAACCGCTCGTGACCCGGTAGTGGGGTCAACCTTTTGACCGGCATGAACCTGCAGGGTATCAAATTTAAATTTTCTTTCAGCCATAAACACATCTCCTTTCCTATATACAACTTTTCTTATCGATTTTGTCGTGTTTCTCTCATAATTATATATAATACATTGTATTATCGATTCCGTTTCGTTCTCGATAGTCGTAGGCTAGATCTTCAAGGGTCAAAGAATCCACCAGTTCATTAAGACGGGCATTCATTTTATCCCATACACTGGTTTTGATACAATTCCTAATAACCGACTCGCTTCCGGCGGTATTATCTGAATCCTCATCAATCACCGAGAGGGAGCCTTCAAGAACTCTTAAAATCCTTCCCACCTTTATATCGGAGGGACTTTCGGATAATAAGTATCCACCCTGTGCACCCTTAATGCTTTTAACCAATCCTGATTTTCTCAATTCAGAAAAGACATGCTCTAAGTAGTTTGTCGAAATACCCTGCCTTTGAGCAATACTACCTAATGCTACATGCTGCTCTTCGTTTGAGTACACTGCCAGATCAATCATTGCCCTAAGTCCGTATCTTCCCTTGGTCGAGAACTTCATACAGCTCATCTCCTTCCTTACTAATCCTATATGTTTTATATTATAATGTTTAAAACTTCCTCTGTCAATAACTGTTTAGATATAATAATCCAATTCTGTGTTTAGTGGAATATTACTTTTATAGCATTCAACCAGATCTTCAATTGTAATTGAATTTGCAACATCGCTCAAGGTATTCATAACCCTTTCCCAGAAACTCCTTGCTGTGCATTTTTTATACCTATCGCAGGTATGTTTTGCTTTTTCGGTAATACAGACCACTGGTGCAAACGGACCTTCCAAGGCAGTTAATACATCACCTACCGTAATTTTGGAAGGCTCTGTGGAAAGAGCATACCCACCCTGAGTACCCCTAGTGCTTTCAACAATCCCTGCCCGTCTTAATATTAAGAAAATCTGCAACATATATGCTTCAGAAATTCCACATCGTTCGGATATGCTTTTCAAATTCACACGCCCTTCAGATGAATGAATTGCAAGGTCAACAATTGCTTCCAATCCATATCTGCCCTTTGTAGAAATTTTCAATTTAATCACTCCCATGAATTGATTTGCCATAATATTTTATAACTATAAATCTTTTATTTAATTTCATTCAAATCAAAGGGTGTTTCCTGATATACGTAATAGTTCAGCCAGTTGGAAAAAAGGAGGTTGGCGTGACCTCTCCAATTAATAACCGGCGACTTTTTGGGGTCATCATCCGGAAAATAATTGGCTGGAACTTTAATATTAAATCCTCTTGAAATATCTCTGTCATATTCTTCTTTTAAGGTAAGCCGGTCATACTCGGAATGACCGGTCACAAAAACCTGTCTGCCGCCATCAGTCTTCATAACGTATACGCCTGCTTGTTCTGAATCCGAAAGTATATCAATCTCCTTTACCTTTTCAATATCTTCTCTCCGTACTTCTGTGTGCCTTGAATGCGGGGCAAAAAAGCATTCATCAAAACCTCTTAACAACATTGTGTTGGGCTTGCAAATACGATGCTCGAAAACACCAAATATTTTTTCCTTCAAAGGATACTTTTTTATGCCGTAATGGTAGTATAGTGCTGCCTGGGCACCCCAGCAAATATGAAAAGTAGAATACACATTGCTAAGACTCCACTCCATTATGGTTTTAAGCTCATTCCAGTAATTTACCTCTTCAAACTCCATTTGCTCAACCGGTGCACCGGTAATAATAAGACCGTCAAATTTCTCATGCTTTACTTCATCAAAGGTTTTATAAAACTTTGTCATATGCTCCCGAGAAGTGTTTTTTGATATATGGGTCTTCGGATGTAAAAGCTCAATTTCTATCTGAATTGGCGTATTACTAATCAAACGAAGAAGCTGTGTTTCCGTAATGATTTTTGTTGGC
>JAAYTO010000051.1 GCA_012523755.1 Clostridium sp.
TAGCCTTTTCCTGTGTTAGATTTTCACCAACTGAAACTGCCAAGCTTTGCTTGGCACACTCGTATTTATATGTAAGATTTTTCCCTGTAGTAAGGATAAAGCCCGCAGAATCCTTCATCAGGATATCCGACCGGTCTTCATCGGTTTGATTTGTCCATACTGAATCAATCTTTTTGAATTCCTTGATGTGCCCATCGGGGTACACCAGGGATATTTTGTCTCCGTCTATTTTAAGGTGGGTCTGGTATTCAAAGACCCAGCCCATTCCCATTATGCCCACATTACTTTCAATTGAATAGTATCTTCTCGTTATGTTCAAGTCCATGCCCCGGTCTTCAATTACAAGATCTACAGCCTCAATGTAAAAGCTTCCCGTTGCAACATTTACCGGGTCTCCCGCCGTTGTGCATTTGTCGGTGGAAACAGCATTGGGAATAAGCTCTCCGTCGCTTTTGGGAACCGATACATCCTTTCCGGCATCAAAGGTTTCGGTGTTAGAATCAATTTTTTTAGACTTTTCTCTGTTTTCGGGTGCATTGGGGCTTTTAATACTTAAATCCACCAGTATCTCCATTCCTCATCACTCCCCTTTACGACAAAATTTCTTATATGGGTCGCTGTTCAGTCCAACTCTATCAAGCCCTGATTGTATACAATTTCAATATTGCATGATCCTTTTTTTAAATGCAAATATTGAATTTAAGTATACATCAAATAGAAAGAAAACACAATATTTGAAAATAACTTTGTATAAATTTTGAAAGAGTTATATTTTGTTGATCTATATATATTTACGAGCGGCTCCCTAGTCCACTGTTAACACTTGTATTTAGTCCTGTGTTGCTTGATGACAGTTTGACTCACTTCTACAAAGTGGGCAAAGCTGTTTTGAGGAAGAACCTTCCGTATTTACATAATTTATTTGCTTTCAATGAAAAAGGCAAACCAGTACTGCTAAAAGGAACTAAAGTCCCTTATTTCAAGGTTGCCCATAAAAAATTTTTACTTTGTATCCCTCTATTGTAGTTTATAATTTCATTTGGATCTTCTAGCTGATTCTAAGATGACCCCTATTGGCAAGAGTATTATAAATAATAAAACATATAGCATAACTATCCCTCCATATGTCATATAATACCGGATAATGTATAGTTCGGTTTATTATGTATTCTACTTTAGGAAACTTTATATATGTTGCGATATTGTAATTTTCACGAAAATTACCCGAAAATATTGAGACATAATATTTTGGTACGCTATGCTGCACGAGAAAATCAGAATACCTAAGGTGGACAAAAGTATCTCTAAATAATTCCTGCTCATAATAATTTCTGTTTAACCTAGATGCCTTGCTTTCCGCAATCTATAAGTAATAAACCTTCCAAAGAGAGACTTTTCTATAAGATCTTAAGATTTTGCCCACTTAAAGGTTCTTTTATCCTTCAACATTTTTATTTGTATAACCTGCATTCCTATACAATAAAAAAGTGGGTGTAATCCCACTTATTCTTCTTCCTTTCCGTATTTTATGCATTTTTCATCGGTTTTTATTTCCTTGGCGACTTTAATCTTTTTCTTAATGGATTCATTTGCTTTTTCAATAAGATCCGGGATCATATCCAGCATCTTATCCAGCGATGAATTCATGTTTATGGGAAGAAGCTTTATCTGCCCCTGCCCAACCACCATGAATGCCATCGGATTAATACTGACCCCTGCCCCGCTTCCACCTACAAAGGGAAATTTTCCCATTGACTGCTCACTTCCCTCAGAATCTTCGTCGTCTGTCGGTGTATTAACCATGCACTTTGAGTTGTACTCTCCACCGCCTGCAGCAAAGCCAAATGCTACTTTTGAGATGGGAATAATGACTGTTCCGTCAGGTGCCTGCACCGCATCTCCCACGATAGTGTTTACATCTACCATGTCCTTAATGCTTTCCATTGCCGTTGTCATTAATCCCTGTATAGGATGTTCTGCCATATCCATCACCACCTTATCTTAGCCTGCTATACTTCCTTTTATATTGCTTGAAACTGCTTTTGACTTAGCTAAATATGCCCGGATCATGAAAACTATAATAATAATATGGACAATTCTTAACCTGAATATGCAATATAAATCAACATTAAATTTTTTTTCCACAAAGTTGGGTTTTACATTGATACTTTTTTCCTTTATTTCAATAAAACCATATATGTAGGATAGAGCTATACCCAGTGCTGTCCAAGCAATGCCTGTCAAAATTCCTGTATGGGATGCGTTACCTGTTCCGAACTCAACCTGCAAATCCAGCTTTTTTATTATTGCACGGCATTTTAAATATTCCAGGACAATCTTAACTATTCCCCTTCCCTTTTCGAAAGATGATTTTGCCTTTTCAATGCTGTCAATGATGCCTGAGTAGCCCGCAGATGCCTTATTTTTGCTGTTTTCTTTTTGTGATGTTTTATATTTGTATAGGATAAAACCTTTAAAAGCTAAAAAATACACCACAAAATAATCTTTATTTCTCTTTCTGTTGTACTCAATTACGATATTAAATTTTAAAAACAATATTAATGTCATCAACATTAAAACTGCAATAATAATGAAAATATATATACGCATTATTACACCTCAACAAAAGTTCATCGGCATCGAGCCCATAAACTTTTTGGTCATTTCACTTCGTAAAATCCCACTAACAAAAGCTCTTGGGTATCGTGATCACAAGCTCTTTTTCCCATTAAAATCTCCTTTGATGTCTAATTCTATTGAATTTTTGCCTTTTCAATTAAGATATCCAAGGACATCTACTCATCATTGCTTCTTGCCCATTCATTGCATTAAAAACCACTTTCTCAAATAACCCAACTAATTAGATATTTTTCCCTATAAAACATAAAAATACACATTAACTGATATTAACTTTTAGGTTTATAGTTATGGGGGAATATTCTTCTTCCCATCTTTTATTATGGATATATAACCTTGTATTTTATTGGATTATGTGCTATTATTAAAACCGAAATTTGAAATATCGCATAGGGGTGCTGGATTTACCGGCTGAGAGATGGAGTTTTTTCATCAACCCATAACCTGATCTGGGTAATGCCAGCGTAGGGAATGAGTAATTGCAGAATACCGCCTATGTGAGGCGGTTTTTATGTTTTGGTAATACTAATAGTATTAACTGATGAAAAGGAGGATTTTTATATGGCAAGTGTTAATGTATCATTGCAAGTTATTCCCTGTGTACCCGACAGTCAGGTTTATCCTGTTGTAGATAAAGTCATTGATTTAATCTCAAAAAGCGGAGTCAAGTACGAGGTTGGACCGATGGAAACCACCATGGAGGGCGAACTGGATGCTCTTTTGGAAATTGTTAAGAAGGCACAGGAAATATGTATTTTAGAGGGTGCTAGCAGGGTTTTGTCCGTAGTAAAAATTGATTATAAAAAGGAAGGCGTGACCATGGATGAAAAAATTTCGAAATACAGGTAATCTGCTTTATTCATCCATTGCCTTTGTAACCTTTATTGTTATATGGGAAATATTTGTAAGACGCGGTGATATTAAAGAGTACATACTTCCGGCTCCCTCAGCTGTTTTAAATGAGTTTATAAACTCCGGTGAGCTGTTGCTGAAACATTCATTGGTAACCGTTTCGGAAACTGTTTTGGGATTTATACTGGGTACATTGATTGCTGTGTTGCTTTCTTTGCTGATGAGCAATATTAAAATTTTCCGCAGCATTTTTTATCCCTTTATGGTTTTATCCCAGACCGTGCCCATTATCGTTGTTGCACCTTTGATTACCATATGGTTTGGAATAGGTATAGTATCCAAATTGATTGTTTGTGTTTTGGTGGTATTCTTCCCTATAACACTGAACCTTACGGAAGGGCTGGACTCTTACGACAGAGACCTTGAGGAACTTTTGATGAGTATGAATGCCAACAAGCTTCAGATTTTTACAAAATTAAAACTACCCTCGGCACTGGTTCACTTTTTTTCCGGGCTTAAAATAGCTGCGGCTTACGCTGTTATGGGTTCCGTTATGGCAGAATGGACCGGAGCCGAAAGCGGACTGGGTATTTTTTTGACCAGGTCCATGAAGTCCTTCAGGACTGCCGCAATGTTTGCAGACATTGCTATTATTTCGGCTTTCAGCATTTTATTATTTATAATTATAAGCCTTGTTGAAAAGAAATCTATTAAGTGGAATTTGAAAGGATGAGCGAAATTGAAGAGAAATATTGCAATATTGTTATGTATTACGGTTATACTTGCTTTTGTTGCAGCAGGATGCAGCAACAATTCTAACAACGTTCCGGGAGTCAGTCCTTCCGGAGAAATAGACAGTCCCGGACAGGACGAGCCTTTCCCAAATGCGGGGCTTACGAAAATCAATTTTGTCCTTGACTGGGTACCGAACACAAATCACACGGGAATCTATGTGGCAAAGGTTAAAGGCTATTTTGAAGAGGAAGGGCTTGATGTCGATATAATCCAGCCCGGTGAGTCATCGGCCGATCAGCTTGTGGCCTCCAACACCGCACAGTTTGGAATCAGCTATCAGGAAGGAGTAACCTTTGCCCGGGCTTCAGGAGTTCCTTTGGTATCCCTTGCCGCGGTTATACAGCACAATACTTCAGGTTTGGGTTGGCTCAAAGATAAAGGAATTGAGTCTCCCAAAGACTTTGAGGGCAAAAAGTATGGGGGCTGGGGCTCAGAGGTTGAAGAAGCCATGGTAAAGCAGATTGTCAAGGATGCTGGCGGCGACCCCAATAAGGTACAGATTCTGACAACCGGTACATCGGACTTCCTTCAGGCAAGTGAGACCGGTCAAATTGATTTTGCCTGGATTTTCGAAGGCTGGGATATGATAAATGTTAAAAACAAGGGAGTTGAAATAAATTACATCAGCCTAAGGGAGCTTTCGAACATCTTTGACTATTATACCCCTGTAATTGTGACAAATGAAAATAATATAAATAACAACCCTGAGCTTGTTGAGAAATTTATGAGGGCGGTACAAAAGGGTTATCAATTCGCCATAGAAAATCCTGAGGAGGCAGCGGAATGTCTTTTGCAGTTGGCCCCAGAGCTCGAAAGAGAGCTTGTGGTCAAAAGCCAGCAGTATCTGGCTGAAAAATATCAGGATGATGCACCCTATTGGGGAATGCAAAAGAAAGAAGTTTGGGAAAGGTACATGAACTGGCTTTTGGAAAAGGGATTCATAGATTCGCCAGTTGATATTGAAAAGGCTTTCACCAACGACTTTTTAAATAAAAAATAACTTACAAAAATATATACTATGTTATGAAACAATACAAACCAACAATTGATTCAGGGTGCCAATTGCTTTAAGTAAAGAAAATGCGGAAGGAAATTGTAAAGCAAGCTTTAAAGTCTTTTGATACAACGTAGAAAGGGAGAGCATCCGTTAATACAGGAGTAAAAAATTAAAATGAAAACTATAGTAAAGATCGAAAACCTAAAAAAGGTATATAACGTCAATAAAGAGCCCCTTGAGGTCTTGTGCAGCATAAGTATTGAGCTTTGGGAAAACCAGTTCGTGTCCCTGATTGGACCCAGCGGCTGCGGCAAAAGTACTATACTTCGGATTCTGGCACGGCTGGAAAAGGAGTTTTCAGGAAATATAACCATAGACGGAGAGGACATTAAAACTTCCTCTTACCGACCGGGCTATATGCCGCAAAAAGACCTTTTAATGCCCTGGCGTACATTATATAAAAACATTATCCTTCCCCTTGAGATAAACGGTACACCGGATGATATTGAAAAATACGATGTTGCCGGTCTTATCAAAAAATTTGGGCTTGAAGGCTTTGAAAACTACTATCCGGGAGAGATATCCGGCGGAATGAAACAAAGAGCCGGACTTCTTCGAACCTTTTTGATGGGCAGCGATATAATGCTTTTGGATGAGCCCTTTGGTGCATTGGACGCAATAACCCGGATAAATATGCAGGAATGGTTGTTGAAAGTATTGGTAGAGCACAAAAAATCCGTACTGTTTATCACCCACGATATTGAAGAGGCAATTTTTCTGTCGGATAGGATATACGTTCTGTCCGACAGGCCTGCCTGTGTCATCAAAACCTTAGACATAGAATTCCCAAGACCGAGAAACCGTGAGGTACTTTCTTCTCATAAATTTCTCGAATACAAGGATGCCTTGCTCAAGGCTTTATTGTGATTGAAACTTGATTTCAATTACTTATTTTTGTTTATCCATTGAAGTACAGGCTCAAGATTTTCCTCTCTCACGCCATCAAAACCATTTATAATGTTTGAAACAGTTTCTTCAATCTTTTTATCATTATCTTTGCGGCTATTTAATATCTTTACAAACATGGATATCAAAATTTTATCCATGCCTTTAAGATCTTTTAAAGGCAAACATCCTCCACGCAAATAAAAAAACGGTATACCTTTTATCTTGTTTCTTGCAATAACTGTTTCGTCATTAGGTTCAGCGGTTTTTGCGGTACCTGAAGTGCAAACAGCTTTAATATTATGCTTTCTTACTTTGCCAAGTCCCTGTATCTTACCGGCTTTTAACCAACCGAGAAATATGATTTCCTCGTCCTTAATATCCTTTGGCAGCTCCTTTACCCGATAGGCTTTCATTTGTGTCTTTTTTGCAAGCATATCCGCATACTTCTTGGTAAAACCGGTTTTCGATTCATAAATAATTATCATTTTGTCCTGTACCTCCTTAACTTCGACACAGCAGTATTTAATCGTATACCACTTATTTACTTTGTCACTTCTATTTATTATAACACAATGTTTAGAAACCTAATCGGCATCCAACACTTATGAAAAGTGAGGAAGCTCTATTGCCTCGTTATAACACCTTATTCAAAGAAAATTTTTCGGTTGTAGAAAAATTTTCTTACTTTAACGGTGTTTCAACGAGGCCAAAGATATGTTCTATCAACCAAAAACCTAATCGGCATCCAACACTTATGAAAAGTGAGGAAGCTCTATTGCCTCGTTATAATAGAAAAAAGCATTTACAAAATTAAATGCGAAGTTAACAATAACCAGAGCTACAATAACAAATATAACAGCGATACGCCTATTCTCGCTCATTTTTTTATGGATTACATTACATTCACAGTATTTGTCCCATATTGTATAGCCTCTGCGTGTCAATAAATAATAGCCAATTATATAGGTAAAACTTGAAAAAACGCCCATCCCTACTCCAAGTATCCATACAGCAATACTTCTCTTTATTGAGGTAAAAAGATCCGGTTTTTTCAAATTATTTGTCCTTACCTCTGTATTAAAAAGCCATTTTCCCGGTGTAGATCCCCATGTATGAATTGAATGAGCTTCCGCAAAAGCCCAAATCAATGAGCAGCCAAAGCTTAACAACACAGGGTCAAAAAGCTTGCCCTGAAAAAAAATCAATTGTATTGCTCCAATAATTATTTTAATAATATATATGTCAGCAGTTCGTGCCCAAAACCTTACCCAAGGTTTAATCTGTGTTATGTCCAAACGATCTTTCGAATCGCTTTCACCGTCAAATAGGGTCATTTAAATCACCTGAACCATTAAATATTTTAAGGAAAACCGGGTCTTTACAAGATAAATCAGTCCCCTGCATTTTTGTCTGTTTCTTCTTGTATTTCACTCAACTCAAATATGGGTAAATCCGAATCGCCCTTAAAGCCAAAGCTCCTGAAAAACTCATCGGTAGTCTCATACAATATGGGCTTACCCGGTGCATCAAGCCTCCCGGCCTCTTTAATGAGATTTCGTTCCAAAAGCCGTGCAACCGCACTGTCTGAATTCACACCCCTGATACTCTCTATTTTGGCTTTTGTTATTGGTCTATTATATGCTATAATAGCCAGAGTTTCAAGTGCTGCTTGAGACAAACCGCTTTTTTGCTTCGGCTCAAACAGCTGTTTTACATAATCATAGTATTCGGGTTTGGAACACATTTGGTAACCGTTGTTTATTTCCCTTATGCAAATCCCCCTTGAAGGGTTGTTATTATAGTTTACAATCATGTTATTAATGACAAGTTTTACTGTTTTTTTATCAATACCTATTATAGAACAAATCTTTTCCACGGGCATCCTGTCCCCCGCTGCAAAAAGAATGCTCTCTATAATTCCTTCAAGTTTTTTCAAATCCATAAAACCACTCCAGGCATCTATGAGTTTTCCGCTGCAACCTTATTCTTATCAACATCTTCAAGATTAGCTTCATCCCGTTTGTAGACCATTATTTCCGAAAACTGCTTTTGTTGCATTATTGTTATCTTTTTTAGCTTCGTCAGCTCAAGAATGGCCAGAAATCCTGTTACAATCTCAAGTTTTGACTTTGTTTTGGGAGAAAATAGCTCCGAAAACCTGAAAAACGACCTTTTCAATAGGGTCTTTATAACCTCTTTTATTTTACTGCGCAAAGAAACCTTTTCTGTCTGAATTATCTGAGTCATTTTGCCGGTGTTCTTGTTCATTTTCCTTTCATTACGTTCTATCAATTCTATATAGACCCTTTTAATCTCATCATACGAGAGCTCTATAGGCTCGTCCTCATGCTTAATATCAATGTCCTCAGGCCCCTTGTAAAAATATTTTCCGCCCATGTCCTCCCTTTGCTTTAAAATTTCGGTAAATCTCTTGTATCTTCTATACTCAACAAGCTTTAAAACCAACTCTTCCCTCGGGTCAATCTCTTCCTTTTCATCCTGTCGGAGATTGGGAAGTAAAAGCCTCGATTTAATATGGAGAAGAGTTGCCGCCATAACAAGAAATTCACTGGCAACCTCCATGTCAAGCTCCTGCATTTTAAAGAGGTAGTCCATGTATTGATCGGTTATCTCATTTATCGGTATGTCATATATGTTGATTTTGTTTTTTTCTATCAGATGAAACAACAAATCAAACGGACCTTCAAAGTTTTGTATTTTTATTGTACATGCTTTTGACAATACACTTTCCAATTATATCTACCACCCTTGTCAGGCACCAATTTTATTTCGATTTTATTCCCCGTGCATTAATTTTCTATATACTTTAAAACCTCGTCAGGCACCTGTGGAAAAAGTCTACATAAAATCTATTTTCATAGCCTTCTTAACCTCTTCAATAGTCTTGCTTGCTACTTTTTGGGCATTTTCATTACCGTTTTGTAAAATCTCCTTTACAATGCCGGGTTTTTCGAGCAATTTCTGTCTTCTTTCATAGATGGGCTCAAGATATTCCACCATTTTTTCAGCAAGTCTCTTTTTACATTGCACACAGCCGATTTTGCCGCTCCTGCAGCCTTCCTCAATTTGAGGTACTTCCTCTTCATTAAAGACTTTGTGAAAAGCAAACACCGTGCATACTTCGGGGTGTCCGGGGTCGTCCTTCCTTATCCTGGCCGGGTCGGTTACCATTTTGCTGACTTTTTTTCTGACTACATCCGGACTGTCGGACAGAGCTATCGTATTGCCGTAGCTCTTGCTCATTTTTCTTCCGTCAGTTCCCGGCAGTACCTTTGCCTTTGTGAGAATTGCCTGGGGCTCGGGGAATACTTCCTCAAAAAGGTTGTTAAAACGCCGGGCGATCTCCCTTGTAAGCTCAAGATGGGGCAGTTGGTCCTCGCCTACCGGAACAAATCCTGCCTTATACATCAATATATCCGCCGCTTGAAGACATGGATAGCCCAAAAACCCATAGGTTGTAATGTTTTTATCCTTTATTTGATTGAGCTGATCCTTATACGTCGGACAGCGGTAAAGCCATGACAGTGGTGTGGTCATGGAAAATAAAAGGTGCAGCACGGCATGTTCTTTTATGCTGGATTGCAAAAATATAACACACTTTTCGGGATCAAGTCCTGCACTTATCCAATCTATAATAAGGTCATTTATATTGTTCTTAATTTCAGAAGTGTCTTCATATCCTGTTGTCAGGGCATGCCAATCGGCCACAAAAAAATAACAGTCATATTCGTCCTGAAGCTTTACCCAGTTTTCCAGGGCTCCGAAATAATTGCCCAGATGCAATGCACCCGTTGGTCTCATGCCGCTTAGTACTTTTCCTTTTTTCACTACAAATTCACTCTCCCAATAATTATTACCGAATTTAATAAAATCACATTATTAAATTATAACTTTTTTTTTAAATAAAGTCTAATTTTATTTTTTGAAGTTTTGTAGTTAAACAATCAATTTAATTAATAACTCAAGGATGAAGAAAATAGCATTTCTCACCCAGACTATAACCGGAAAAATAATCCTTCCCAGCCAGCCGGTATAGGATAAAATAATCAGTATTACAAAGGAAATCTGATGGTATTCCATTATCTTAAAATAATACTTTGAAGGCAATACGCCTGTAAGTATCTTAGAGCCGTCCAAAGGCGGAATGGGAAGCAAATTGAATATAGCCAGACTAATATTCATAAAAACACCGAAGGAACAGAAATTGAAGATTATATGCCGGACATCAAGGGAAGCACCGAACCAAGGGGTTAATGTCCCCTTTACCTCATTTACCGCTCCGGGATAAAATTTGTAGGTAATGAAAATCAGAGGAAGAGAAAAAAGCAGTGCAAGAATCAGATTCGATACCGGACCTGCCAGACTTACAAGTATGGTGCCTTGCTTTCTGTTTTTAAAATTCCCTGGGTTTATAGGTACCGGCTTTGCCCATCCGATAAAGCTCACCAATATCATAATCGTTCCAAACAAATCCAGATGCTTTAAAGGGTCAAGGGTAATTCTCCCTTGGTCTTTTGCTGTTGAATCCCCCATGCGGTATGCTACATAGGCATGAGCCGATTCGTGGAATGAAATAGAAAAAGCAAAAATCATAAACCAGTATATTATTAATTCCGGAGTTTTCAAAAGGTCAAATATCATTATCTTTTCCTCGCTTTTTTTCAATTTCTTCTTCAATTATTTTCCGTACATACAATAGCTCGTCCTCATAAGTCTCAACTCTTCCGTTAATTTTCTCCTCCAGCACCTTTTCCAAAATTTTTGCAAACTTTGGTCCGGGCTTTTGACCCAATTTTTTTAAATCCTTTCCGGTAACAGCTGTCTTTATATTTTTAAGATAATTTATGTACCTGATTATTCTGTTGTCTTTTTTATCGTCACGGCTTATCATACACAATACAAAAAGTGCTTCCGTCGATAGTTCTTTCAGTTCATTATAGATGTCATAATCGGAAATATCAATAGGACCGGAAAGTCTTGAAAGAACCCTGTCTTTTTTGTCTACAAACACCAACACCTGATTTTTGTACTCTCTTGTAATTTTCAGTCTTTCCGACAGCTTTCCGGCATTGTCCGAACTTATATTCGAGTGTAAGATCATCAAGTATATAAGGGTTCTATCCAAATCCACATCATGGTTCAGCCTTTTTTTGAAAGCAAAAAGTTCTTTCTCCATGCTCTTAAGCAACCACTTCACATCACCGTTCATTTCAATCTCGGGATAGATTTTTTCAAGAAGCCCCAATTCCATCATTCTCTGAAGAATTGCAAAAACCTCCTTTTCCCGCAGCATTGCAAGGAATTCAAAATCTATCCTCTCTTGGCTCAGACCGTCCAAAACACCGGTTTCTATTGCTTTAACAGCAAAATATTGGGTCTTCTCATCCATTTTAAAACCATACCTTTGCTCAAACCTTATTGCCCTCATAATCCTTGTAGGGTCTTCGACAAAGCTTAGGTTGTACAAAATCCTTATAACACCCTGTTCGAGATCTTTTCTGCCACCGTAGTAATCCACTATATCACCAAAAACACTGCTGTTGAGCTTTATTGCCATGCTGTTTACGGTAAAATCCCGGCGGAAAAGATCATCCTTTATTGTCCCGGTTTCAACTGTGGGAAGTGCTGCCGGATGCTCGTAGTACTCCCTTCTGGCCGTCACAACATCAATTTTTAAACCGTCCTCCATAACCAGGGTAGCGGTGTTGAATTTCTCATGCTTTGTGATTTGGGCAGAGCATTTTTCGGCCAATATTTGTGCAAACTTTACGGCATCTCCCTCCGCAACAATATCTATATCAAGGTTTTCTATCCCCAGTATCAGATCACGGACAAATCCACCCACCACATATATGACAAAACCCTCCTCATCAGCAATTCTTCCGGCATCGGTCAGGGCTTTTGCAACCCTTTCAGGAAGATTTTTAATCCTATCGGCAAGGTTGTTTAATTTGTAGCTGCTTTTTGAAAAATCAGAACCTCTGTTTTTCTTACCCCAATATTTGCTGTTTTCACCAAACAGAGTGGCTATTATATCCGTGCGGGTAACTATTCCCATAAGCTCATTTCCCCTTATAACGGGAAGCCTGCCTATGTTGTGTTCCACCAGCAAATCCTCAATGGTTTTTACCGGAGTATCGGGATTAACAGTTACCACTCTTTTTGTCATATACGCCTTAACCGGGGAATGACCGAAACCGTGATAGATTGCTTTTTCAACATCTCTTCGGGATATAATTCCACAAAGTTCGCCCTTACGTAAAACCGGAAAACCCGAATGCCCATACCTTAGTATAATCTCCCCGACTTCGTTAATACTGGTGTCCTCAGTTACCGTCTTTACCGGCGTACTCATTATGTCCTTTGCCCTCGTAACCGATAAAATGTTATTGTTAAGTATATCCTCAAGCTGGCAGGAAATCTGTTGGGTATCCTCTTCGGAGGTTTTAGCCGAACCGGCTCCCGGGTGCCCTCCCCCTCCAAAAAAGCCCATTATGAAACCCACGTCTATTTCTTCTTCATCGCTTCTTCCTATGATATAGGTTTTGTCGCCCATTCTAAGTATGGAGAAAAAAGCATCCGCATCTCTTTCTTGCAGGAGCTTGCCGGTTAAAAAAGCTGCATTTTCCACATACTCATCAAGCTTTACCGCTGAGATGGCAATTTGAAAGCCTTTTACATCAATAACTTTGGTGCTTTTATTCATAAGGGCAAGAAGTTCCCTCTGTTCTGTGCTCAAATGAGTTGAAAGGTATTCTTCAACAACTTCTAGGTTTGCTCCCTTAGACAGCAAGAATCCAACGGTATAGGCATCTTCAGCAGTGGTACTTTCAAAGGTGAGGCAATTGGTATCGGCATATATTCCAAGGAGCATAACCGTTGCTTCTAGCGGTGATATTTCAATATTAAGTTTTTGTATTTCCCTCACAAGCGTTGTAACACATGCTCCGATTCTCTCTAATTTCAGGTTATTTGTCTCAATCATGTCCTCAGATTTCGGATGGTGGTCGTATACCGTTATATCGACATCGGGTTTTTCAAGAAGATCTGAAAGTTTTCTATCCAACCTAGACTTTGAATTTGTATCCACAATAATTATCTTTTTAACCTGCTTTATGTCTATATTGTTGAGGGTTTTAAAATCAAAGGAATCCCTGTAAAGATTTAAAAACCTCCTGACACCTTTTGCTACCGTTCCCGGAAGAACCATAATTGCTTCAGGATAAAGCCTGCTTGCAGCTACCATAGACGCAAGACTGTCAAAATCCGTATTCATATGTCCGACTATTATTTCCATTAATTATCACTCCTTTGGCAAACACAACCGGCATCGGCCGCAGTAAAATCCGCTGTAGGCTAATTTATATTACTTCACAAACGAAATTCCGAGCCAAACTGCCCGGTATCGGTTTTAATTATGTGCTAGTAAAGAAAACAGGAACATATATTACAATTAAAGCATAGATTATAGCATAAACAATTATTTTTTATATTCATTTTCTCCCCCTCAGTTTTTTTATAAAGATAATTATATCAGAATACCAAAAAAAGAGCACTATTTTTAATTTCTGCTCTTTTTTTTATTCGTTAGATGAAATTAAGCCGTGAAATAAATTATGCAAATTATAAGTCTTCGGGTAAAACGTCATTTCTGATGATATCATCATAGTCTTCGCTTTTTACAATAACCCTTGCCTTGCCGTCCTTTACAAGAATAACCGGGGGTCTTGGAATACGGTTGTAATTGCTTGACATTGAATAGTTGTAAGCTCCCGTAGCCAGAACAGCTAAAATGTCCCCTTCCTTTACTTCCGGCATCATAATATCCTTTGCCAAAAGGTCGCCGGATTCGCAGCATTTGCCCGCAATTGTAATTTTCTCGGTTTTCGGTGCATCAGGTCTATTGGCGATAATGGCATCGTACTTCGACTGATACAGGGCGTACCTAGGGTTATCCCCCATACCACCGTCCACCGCTACATATTTTCTTACACCCTTAATGTCCTTTATTGTTCCTATTTGGTACAATGTAATACCTGCAGATGCAACAATGGATCTTCCAGGCTCCATAACTATGAAAGGAAGCTTTATCCCCTTATTATCACAAATATTTCTTACAACCTTAGAAACAGACTCAATGTATTTGTCATATTCTATCGGATCATCCTCAGAGGTGTATTTTATACCAAATCCTCCTCCAAGATTCAATTCTTCAATTTCTATACCCAGCTTTTCTTTTAATTGTGCAATAAACTCCAGCATCACTCTTGCTGCTTCCTCAAACGGTTTTATGTCAAAAATCTGAGACCCGATATGGCAATGCACTCCTGCCACGTTAATATTATCAAGCTTTGCTGCCTCTGTTACTATCTCCAGTGCTTCCCCGTTTTCAAGGGCAACACCGAATTTTGAATCAATCTGACCAGTTTGTATGAAGTCATGGGTATGGGCATCAATTCCCGGCTTTATTCTAAAGGAAACACTGACGGTTTTGCCTTTTCTTGATGCAATTTCATTTATGTGATGAAGCTCCTGCCTGTTATCGACAACTATTCTTCTTATATTATTGTCGATAGCCAACTCAAGCTCACCTATTGTCTTGTTGTTGCCGTGAAAATATATCCTGTCCATGGGAAATCCCGCTTTTATTGCAGTATACAGTTCCCCCCCGGATACCACATCTAGACCGAGACCTTCCTGCTGTGCTATCCTGCACATTGCCATGGTGCACATGGCCTTGCTTGCATAGAGAACCAGACCATTTCCGTTATAATATTTGTCCATGGCATTTTTATATAGACGGCAGTTTTCCCTTATGATATTTTCATCCATAACATATAAAGGAGTACCATATTCCTTTACCAAATCCACACAGTCGCATCCACCGATTTCCAAGTGGTTTTTGCTATTGATTTTCAGTGCTTTTGACACAAACATTTTCTATCCACCTTCCATATATCGTTAAAATGTTCAAGCATTATCGAATCATACACATGCTTATCATAGCATTTGATACATTTTGACAACATTAATGCAGCATATGATACATTATGGTAACATTAATAAATGCAAGAGTCAATATTCTATCTTGCATATTGCACGGTAAAAGCATGAACCCATCTCCTGCCAATACTCTCACAAGAGAGTTTTTTAAAATGCCATTTCAGCATTTAATATTCAGGCAAGAAAATCATTTTTTAAGAAATGCCCCCGGGATTACTAAGATATGGCGTGTGA
>JAAYTO010000052.1 GCA_012523755.1 Clostridium sp.
AGGAATACTCTGCCGTTCTTTTGTGGAGTTTTCTTTAAATACATATTAGATCACCCTTAGCTAAATATATATCTATCATACCATAATTCGTTAAAATACGCTACTATTATTTTCACATTTTTTAAATAAAAATAGCTTGAAATCCAGTTTATATTTTGGTTTCAAGCTCTATGGTTTATAATGTAGCTGCAAAACAGTGGAGATGGGTTCATGCTTTTACCGTGCAAAATGTAATATTGTCACTAGGAATTTTCTCCAAAGTATCGTATAATATATATAGGTGTATTTTTTTATATATAATAATCAGGAGGTGCTTTTACGTGCTACTAAAGGACTTAATTGAGAAAAGAAGAAAAGAAAGAAAAAGAGCTGCAAGAAGAAAGACTGTTAAAAACACTGCAATAGGAGCTGGAGTAGGAGCCGCAGTTGGGTTGGCAGCAGGCGTTTTGTTAGCACCCAAGTCAGGAAAAGAGACAAGAGAAGACATTGTTGATAACACAAAGAGGGCTGCCGGGTTTGTCTCTGATAACACAAAGAAAGCTGTTGACAAGGTTTCTGAAGCTTCAAGAAAGGCTGTGGATACTGTCAAGGGTTCAATACATGATGTAAAAGAAAAAATAGCTGAATTTAGAGCAAGCAAAGAAGAGAGTATTGAGGAAGTGGCAGTAACGGAAGAGGTTAAAGTCGAAACTGAGGATAAAGAAAAAGGTAAAAGAAAAAAATAGTTTTATTATTTTAGAAAATAACTGTGATTGTTCGGATTGTTAGCGAAGTGAAACCGAGCAAAAGGCAGAAGGGGGCTTAATGCCCCTGAGCTTTTTGACGGAAATAAACAAAGGGGGAAGCAAAATGCAATTTACGGTTTCGTACGAGCTGGCGAATTTCATTTTGTACACGTTGGGAGCAGCCTTAATAGTAGTTGTTATAATAACAGTCATTAATATTAATAGATTTATTAAAAGGCTGGACAAGCTTGTTGAAAAGAATGAGGAAAACATCAACCGTACAATGGGGACAGTTCCCGAAATTGTGAAAAATGTTAATGATGTCACTAATGGAGTAAAACAGGGCGTGGACAGAATTGGGGACACAGTGGATGCTGTAGAATCGTCTATTTGTGACACAATACTGACGGTAACTGAGGGAGCAGAAGGACTATTGGATTTCGTCGGTATTGTTGGGGAAATATTGAAGGTAATTCTTAAGATATTTCCGATAGGAAAGAAGAAGTAGTATAAGATTTATTGTTGAGAAATATAAGTACAGGAGAGTCGTTATTGACTCTCCTTTGTAATTAGTGGAATTTCACGAAATGAAGTGACCAATATCAAACTATTTCAAGATTTTTTCAGAAGTTCACACTTTCATCATTAATATCCGCAATACTAAAACGGTAATTTGTGTTATTGACATAAATAGCCTAGAATTTTATTTAATGATATAATATTTATTGATATATATTAGTTTTTGGGGAGGTAAAACGGGAATGAGAAAAATTATTTGTTTTTTATTATTTGCTGCTTTGGTGACTAATTTTGGTTTATCCGTAGCACAAACAAGAGCTGCCAGCCTTGAAGATCAGCGACTGTTTATAAACGAACTTATGGCATCGAACAAAAATACCATACGAGACGGAGATATTGGTGACCCTAAACACGGGACATTAGGAGGAGCCTATTCTGATTGGATCGAGCTCTATAATGCTTCAAGTGAATCTGTAGATTTAACAGGCTATAGCATTTCGGATGATGGTGCAACATGGGTTTTCCCTAAAGGAAACATCCCTCCTAAAGGCTATCTTATAATTTGGGCTTCGGATAAGGATAAAGTGACAAGTGACGGTCAATTACATACAAACTTTAAACTTAGTACAGACGGCGAAATAATTGTGTTGAAAACACCTGACGGTGAAGTTGTTGATTCTGTTTCATATGGAAGATTGGCTGATGATGAGTCATATGGCAGAAGTACAGACGGTGGAAAAGAATTTTTGATATTCTCCCAACCTACTCCCAACGAAAGTAATGACAATTCACAGACAATCGTTCTTGAGCCTGTTTTTTCCCACAAAGCCGGTTTTTATACTGATGAGTTTGAACTGGAACTCTCTTCAAGCCAGGAAGATACTAAAATCTATTATACCCTTGACGGTTCCGATCCAAAACCCGGAGACACACGAACATTTGAATATTCTGGGAAGATAAAAATAAAAAGCAGAGCCGGAGAGCCCAATGTATTATCCATGATTAATACAGGAGATTATTATTGGGATCCTCCTTTAGGAGAAGTATTCAAGGGTACAACGGTAAAAGCTGTTGCTGTAAGGTCAGACGGTAAAGTGAGCCGAATTGTAACCTGTTCCTATTTTGTAGACCCCGACATGATGACCAGATACAGTCTCCCTGTCATTTCAATTGTAACAGACGAGGAAAACCTGTTTGACAAAAACACCGGGATTTATTTAAATAGTAATAAAAGTGGAGCTGATTGGGAAAGACCTGCTCATATTGAATTTTTTGAGGAGGATGGGACTCTCGGTTTTTCCCACTATTGTGGAATAAGGCTTCATGGAGGAGGTTCAAAAGGGTTCGGTCAAAAAAGTCTTCGCTTATACGCAGACCGAGGCTACGATTATAAGGAAAAATTCAGCTATAATATATTCCCCGGACTAAAAGACAAAGTGACCGGAAAAAGTATAACCGATTTTAAACGTCTTATATTGCGAAATTCCGGAAATGACTGGTCCCATAGCATGTTCAGGGATGGACTGATGCACAGGTTTGTGTCTCATTTGAAGCTCGATACACAAGCATATAGGCCTTCTGTAGTATTTATTAACGGTGAATATTGGGGAGTACATAATATTCGTGAACGGTATGACAACATATATTTTGCATCCCATTATAATCTGGACAAGAAAAAAGTTGCACTGCTAGAAGTTACTTATTATGGAAGCCTTGTCGTAAATGAAGGAACAGAGGAGGATGCAAAGGCTTATACCAATGAAATTGTCAACTTTCTTAAATCCAACGATATTACCCAAAAAGATAATTATGAATACATAAAGACCAAAATGGATGTGGATAATTTTATTGATTACCAGGTTGCGAATATTTTCTTTGCCAATGGTGACTGGCCGCAGAACAATGTTAGCATGTGGAAATACAAGACCGAGGACGGTTTATACCACCCGGAAGCACCTTACGGACAAGACGGCAGATGGAGATGGATAATAAAAGATACGGATTTTGGCTTTGCCGGACCAATTATGGGTGCCGACGGAATTACCCATGATACATTGAACCATGCCACGGAAAACACCAAATACGAATGGGCGGTATTTCTTTTCAAAAAACTACTGGAGAATTCTGAGTTCAGAAATGCATTTATCAATAGAATGGCCGATTATCTTAATACCTGCTTTGAACCTCAATTAATAATTGATACAATAGATGAAATGAAAGATGCCATAGCATCTTCAATACCGGAACATAATGCCCGCTGGCAAGCTATTTCAGATTGGGACGGTGAGGTAGAGTTAATGCGGACTTTTGCAAAAGAACGTCCCGGGTATGTAGTTGATCACATAATTAATAAATTCAGTAGTTTTGGTGTTACAGATACTTATTCAATTAAACTGGAAACCGATACTTCAAAGGGCTTTATCCGGATTAATTCCATTGATCTTAGAGCTTCAACCCGCGGAGTGAACATACCGGAATCATGGACAGGCAACTATTTCAAAGGTGTGCCTTTGACAATTAAGGCTATTCCTGAAGACGGATATGTTTTTGACCGGTGGGAGGGAACCGCTGAAACATCCGATACCTTAGTATTAATGCCAACAGAAGATGTGAATTTAAAAGCGGTATTTAAAAAGGATAGCAGTACGGAATGTAAAATCACGGGATATGTGGAACCGGATCTAATCTCAACGGCTGCTGACATAAAATCAAATTTCAAAATAGAAGTTTTAGATCTCAATGTGTCGGCATTGACTGATGAAGATGGATATTTTGAATTATCTGTTCCTCAAAGCAATACGGGATATGATTTTAAAGTAAGCAAAACCAATTATCTTTCGAGGGAAATCAGAAAAGATATCGTTTTAGGTGATATGGCTCTGTCTTCAAAGGAGTCCCCATTGATTTTATGGGCTGGGGATATTGAGATAGATGGACATTCGAATGGTGCTATAAATATGAGCGACATTGTAGAAATGATAAAAGTGTTCGACACCACTCCGATTGATGCAGAATACAATGCGGATATGGATTTTAACAAAGATAACGCAATTAACTTAAAAGACATTCTGATTGTAATAAAACATTTTAATACTACATCCAATAACTACAAATAAAACAGATGTTGTTGGGTGTATTAAATAAATAGGAAGAGAAATATACATCCGGTCAAAAAATGTATAATAAAATAAATACAGGAGAGTCGTTATTGACTCCCCTGTATAAGTAACAAATATTACCAATTGCTACTATAACTCTTTCCGAATCCTCTGCTTCCACCACCATAGCTGTTATTTCTTCTCTGTTGCTTCCTAGCTTGCCTGCAAGCTGGGCATCTCTGAGGTTCGTTTTGGAATCCTTTTTCTGCGTAAAACTCTTGTTCTCCTTCGGAAAAAATAAACTCTGCATTGCAATCTTTGCATACTAATGTTTTATCTGGCATTATCAAGCCCTCCTTATAATTTGGATTTAACTTATTCAAGACATATTCTTCCAAACTATAAAGGAGAACATGGGTCAAGAAACGAATTAAATCTCTTAATAATGAAATTATACCACAGTTTTTTTCCAGAATCAATATATACAAAAAAATGCCTCCCCACTTTTTCCCTGATTAAAACAATGCATGTCCATAAAGCGTTGAAATGTTTAGCTGTGGAATAGCTGTGCAGATTTAATATACAAATTATTAATTTTTTGAGGTTGATTTTCATAAGGATATTATAGGGAAAAAATCAAGGATGTAATAAAATGGCTGATGATAGAAAAGTCAAAGCATATGATCGGCGGAAAGCAGTAGAATATGCACACAGATGGGCTTTTGATCGCAATCCGAAGTATCTGGATTTCGAGAATCTAGGGGGAGACTGTACCAACTTTGCATCACAGGTAATATTTGCCGGAAGCGGTGTAATGAACTATACACCAACGTATGGCTGGTATTACAAGGATTCATATAATAGAACGCCTTCATGGACTGGGGTAAACTATTTGTATAATTTTCTTATAAACAATAAGGGAGCTGGACCGTTTGCACAACAGGTGGATGTAAAGGATATACGGCCGGGTGACGTGATACAGCTGTCGTTTGGCGGTGCCCCCAGCTTTGATCATTCTCCTGTTGTTGTAGAGACTGGATACCCTGTAAGTCTCAATAACATACTTGTAGCTACCCATACCTATGACAGGGATTATTACCCAATTACAAACTATAAATGGGCAGACATCAGATGTATACATATTTTAGGCGTTAGGACATAACTGGAATAGAGAAATTGGTATAATTTTATTGTAGGTATTTCACCAAGTCAAATGACTCAAAAAGCGACGAGGGATCGATGCCTCCGGGGCTTTTATGTGTGCCCAGCATGGGCAACAACTTGGTGGTGAAAGTCCACTACGGGCTTGGTAGTAGGAACCGTTAGCCAAGAGCAAGGGTGTCCACGGCGACGTGGAATCTGAAGGAAGCTGGAGGCAAAATCCTGAACCG
>JAAYTO010000053.1 GCA_012523755.1 Clostridium sp.
CTCTTAAATGGTAAGGTCTTAATCCCTCCTTATTCGCCGTTAAATATCCCTCAAGCGTCTTTAACTTCTTAACAGGCAATTCTTCTCCACCACATTCATACATAAGTTCCTTTATGGGGAATATCAGAAATAGTGTGTAAATTAATTTTGCTTTAGAAATTCAACGTTGATATTTCTATATTAATAATATTGACCAAGAAGCCATCTGCCTCTATAGGCGGTGGTAGTTCACAGGTATCTCAATTTTAGCTACTTGATTCTTCTTCATCTTCCTAACTTCATTTAGTAGGTTCTTTTCTATTGAAGCTTCGACATTTAGATTTAGATAAACTATACATAGAATAATAATGCAATATATTATGATATTATATAACAATTATAATTATTTTTGATTCAACATTAAATATTGTGGAGGATGGTAGTATCCCCAAGTCAACATAATGCACGTTGGTAATATATTGATTTATTTACCACGAAGTTAGAAACATAGGTTTTCCTGTAATTATGTATACCTTCTATGTAGCTCAGGTAATCAATTCAATAATTAAAAGAAGTCAGTCGATAAAGGGACTGGCTTTTTTTGTAATAGTATAAACAAATAAGGTAGCACAGCCTATGTTGAGTATGATATAATTCTTATGAACTTGAGGTGTTCAGTAAATATCGGGATCAGGATTAATTGAATCATAACCCGAAACATTTTGCACAGGAGGATACTATGATAACAAAGACACCTATTAGTGAGCTTAACTCCCGCATGGAACGGTTTCGTGCGGTAATGGATGAGTGTAATCCCGGGTGGGAAATGGCAGTTGTTTTCAGCAAGGTTAATCTTTATTATTTTACCGGCACTATGCCAGAGGGCATGCTTTTAATACCCCGGGACGATGAGGCGGTTTTGTGGGTCCGCAGAAGCTTTGAGAGGGCACAGGATGAATCACTGTTTCCTTTGATTAAACCGATGGGTAGTTTTAGAGATGCAGCCCAGACTTTTAACAATATTCCGGATACGATATACCTTGAAACGGAGTTTGTTCCCCTTGCGTTTTATAAGAGATTTCAAAAGTATTTTCCCTTCGAGAGTGTGAAGCCTTTGGATAGACAGATTTCTTTTCTCAGATCCGTAAAGAGCCGTTATGAGATGGAAATAATGGAGAAATCGGGGGTTATTCATAGAAGAATATTGGAGGACAGGGTTCCGAAGATTCTTGAGGAAGGGATGAGTGAGGCGGAGTTTGCAGCGAAGCTTTACTCAGTGATGGTTGGGGAAGGACACCACGGAATAGCTCGTTTTAACATGTTCGATACCGAAATACTTGTAGGACATGTGTGTTTTGGGGAGAGTTCCGTTTATCCCACATATTTCAACGGACCTGGGGGCAATTACGGAATGAGCCCGGCGGTACCGCTTTTGGGAAGCCGTGAACGAAGGCTTAAAAAGGGGGATCTTGTGTTTGTTGATGTAGCATGTGGAGTTGACGGCTATCATACCGACAAGACAATGACATATATGTTTGGTGCACCTCTTCCCGATGAGGTTGTTACAGTGCATAAAAAGTGCGTTGACATACAAAACAAGATAGCGGCAATGTTAAAACCCGGTATGATACCGGCTGAGATTTATAAAGATGTGATGGAAAGTCTTGATGAGAATTTCAAACACAGCTTTATGGGGTTCAAAGAACGCAGAGTCAAGTTTTTAGGTCATGGAATAGGTTTGCAGGTTGACGAGCTGCCGGTTATTGCTGAGGGCTTTAGTGAGCCACTTACGGATGGAATGGTATTGGCGTTAGAGCCTAAAAAGGGAATTGAGAATGTAGGGATGGTAGGAATTGAGAATACTTTTAAGGTTACTGAACAGGGTGGAGTGTGCATAACCGGAGATAACCCCGGATTGATACCTGTTTTTTAGGTATAAGGCATCAGGGGGGGGCAGAAATAGCCATAAATGAAGGAGAAAGCATAGATATGGGAGTGAGTCATATCATAATAGAGGATGTAACTGATGGTAAGAATAGTGTACAATATACCCTTTCCCGAAGTAAACGGAAGACTGTTGGCATAAAGCTAAACGAAAAGGGAGAGGTGAGTGTATCGGCTCCTTTGGGTTTATCAGGCAAACAGGTAAGGGAGATTATTATTAAGAAGATTCCGTGGATAGTAAAAAAACAGGAAGAGCTAAAACGTAAATACAACGAGTCAGGTGAACAAAAAAAGTTTATAGATGGCGAAGCCTTTTTGTATCTTGGAAAGGAGTACACCTTGAAAATACAGAGAGGTTCAGCTTCTGAAAATGTTGCATTTTGTGATAATGACATTGTTGTTTCAATAACCGGGGATACAGCCGAAAATGAGAATATAGATGAGGAAGAACGGGCTAAAACCATAAAAAAAATTCTAAGAGGCTTTTATATAAATCGGTTCCTCGAAGTCATTAAGGATAGGATAGATAATTACGCTCCTAAAATAGGTGTATATCCTAAAAAAGTTACAATCCGGGAGCAAAAGACCCGGTGGGGAAGCTGCAGCAGCAAGGGAAATATCAGCCTTAACTGGAAGCTCATAATGGCACCTTCTAAGGTCATTGACTATGTTATTGTACATGAGTTGTGTCATATGAGAGAAATGAATCACTCCAAGAATTTTTGGAATATAGTAAGTGAAGTATGTCCTGATTTCAAAGAGAGTCAAAAGTGGCTCAAGGATAATGGGCACCGCATGACAATATAGATTATGGTTTAAGGAGTAAAGAATGAAAAGAAGGATTTTGGTGATTTTTTCAATAGCTTTAACGGTTTTAATTTTGGTTGGTTACCTTGAGTATCGGGGCTTTATCTGGCACAATGAGATTTTTGCTCAAAGATATGATGTTAAAGGATTGGATGTGTCAAATCATCAGGGGGAAATTGACTGGGAGAAGGTAAGTGAAAGCAGGTACAGCTTTGTTTTCATTAAGGCCACTGAAGGAAACGATTACCGGGATAAGTATTTTCAAAGCAACTGGGATGAAGCAAAGAAAAACGGATTATTAAGGGGAGCTTACCATTATTTCACTACAGGGAGCAGTGGTAATGAGCAGGCAGAGAATTTTATAAATTTGGTGCCGGATGAGGACGGAATGTTGCCTCCTGTTATAGATATTGAGGTTTTGGGCGACAGTAAAGAGGTATACCTTAGAGAATTGACGGATTTGATTACCCGTGTTGAACAGCATTATGGTAAAAAGCCTATTCTGTACGTAATGTATCCGTATTATGAAGAGTACATAAAGGGAAGCTTTGAGGATTACCCTATATGGATTAGAGATATTGTCAAGCATCCGTCTTTGAGTGACGGTCGGAAATGGACTTTCTGGCAGTACTGCAACAGAGGCCATGTTAAGGGAATAGGCACATATGTGGATATTAACTGTTTTTCCGGGTCAATGGAGGAACTTCTGGAATTGGCGAAATAGTGTTAAAGGGGAGGGGGGTGAGTAGTTGAAGCTTTCACCGATGGAACAATACATAAGGAGCATTGAACTAAAAAGACAAAAGGTGGAGTCCTTTAACCGATATCCCTTTAATTTGCCGGCGATACGTACCCTGACAAAATTGGAGTTCCATCCGTGTGTTACATATATTGTCGGTGAGAATGGCAGCGGAAAGTCAACGGTTCTAGAGGCAATTGCCGTTGCAACCGGCTTTAATCCCGAAGGTGGCACAAGGAATAATAATTTTTCCACCCGGGCTTCTCACTCCAGTTTGAGCGATTATCTGATAATTGCTAAAGGAGTCAGGCATCCTTTAGGTGGCTTTTTTCTTCGGGCAGAGAGTTTTTATAATCTGGCAACGGATATTGAAGAGCTTGATAAAGATGGAAGGGGACCGAGAATAATTGATACCTATGGCGGTGTTCCCCTGCATGAACAGTCCCATGGAGAGGCGTTTTTTTCGGTATTTATGAATAAATTCCGCAAAAGGGGCATTTATATTCTGGATGAACCGGAATCGGCATTGTCTCCCTCAAGACAGATGGCAATGATTTCAAGAATGCATCAACTGGTTGAAGAAGGTTCTCAGTTTATTATTGCGACTCACTCTCCAATAATAATGGCATACCCTGACTCAATCATTTACCAGATTAAAAACGGTTTCGAGAGAGTTAAATACAATGAAACCGATAACTATCAGATAATGAAGGCTTTTGTCAACAACACAGAGGAAATGCTTGGAATACTTATGGAATAAGGCGAAGTATCAGCTAGGTAATCTTCTGCCTTATTTAACTGAATTTTGCAAGAAGTCGCCCAACCTCTTAGGTGGGAGATGAATTGCATATTGACACAACCTACCATTATATGTCATACTATAATCAGTGGTAAAACTTATAAGGCAGGTGAAAACATGAAATTAGACTCAAACAATCATTCAGTATTCTTATTATATTATCATTTAGTATTAGTAGTAAAGTACAGAAGAAAAGTAATAGATGATGCTATCAGTAATAGATTAAAAGAAATATTTGAGTATATACA
>JAAYTO010000054.1 GCA_012523755.1 Clostridium sp.
ACTCCGTTTCTTTCAAAACGAGTTCTAAAACCCTTTCAAGATGCTCCGGGTTCATTCCTGCATAAATCGTAAACAAACCGGTTTTTTTATAGGAGGATGGATATGAATAAATTGAATACACCAAGCCCAATTCCTCCCTGACTTTTTGAAAGAGTCTTGAACTCATGCCCCCACCAAATACATTATTTACAGTCAAAAGCGGATATAAATCATCATCCCCATGCTCAATTCCTTCAAAGGCAACACAGATGTGTATTTGCTCGGTATCCTTTTCCTTTATCTTTATTCCTGCATTAAACTCCGCACTTCCACACTCTCTCGGAATACTCTCCGAAACCTTCCAAGCACTGAATCTGTCTTTTATCAGACTTACCATCTTATCTTCTGCAAAACTTCCTGCAACAGCTATAACAGTGTTTTGGGGCAAATAATTTTTTTTCATATATGATATAATTTCATCTCTTTCAATTCCGGAAAGGGATTCAATAGTCCCTAATATCGGAAGCCCTAATGAATTTCCTTCCCATGCACTTTCAGAGAGAATATCATGCACCAGTTCCTCTGGCGAATCCTCGTACATGCCAATCTCTTCAATAACTACTTTTTTTTCGACATCTATGTCCCTTTTGTCAAATCTGGAATTAAAAAACATGTCTGTGAGAACATCTAATGCAGTTTCGGCATGGGTATCCAGTGTTTTTGTATAAAAACAAGTACATTCCTTCCCCGTAAATGCATTGAGCTGTCCACCAATGCTATCAATACTATCAGCTATTTCTTTGGCCGTCCTATTTTCTGTTCCCTTAAACAACAAGTGTTCCGTGAAATGAGATACTCCATTGTTTTCTCTGCTTTCATATCTCGAACCAGTTCCAACCCATATACCGATAGAAACTGACCTTACATAGGGAATTTGCTCATATGCTATTCTTACGCCATTATCTAACTTCGTCCGTTTAAACATATAACCTCCGTGTTTTTAACAAAAATAGTGTCCCAGATACCAGATAACACACATTCAAAGCATTAATACCTTCTTACTCTAGTCTAAGAATTCTATTTCTCCTCTTTACCCTCCATCGCATCCTTCCTTGAAAGGTTTATCCTTCCCTGTCTGTCAACCTCAATAACCTTGACCAGTATTTGATCGCCAATATTAACAACATCCTCTACCTTAGCAACTCTTTTGTGTGAAAGCTTGCTTATATGGACAAGTCCTTCTTTGCCAGGCAAAAACTCAACAAAAGCACCAAAGGAAGTAATCCTCACAACTTTTCCCATGTAAACCTGTCCGGGTTCCACTTCCTTTGCTATTCCCTCTATCATGGTTAATGCCCTTTTACCGGCTTCGGAATCCGAACTGAATACATAAACCTTTCCGTCATCATCAATATCTATTTTCACACCTGTTTCATCAATTATTTTATTTATTACCTTACCGGATGGCCCAATAACATCCCTGATTTTATCCGGATTTATAGATGTGGAAAATATTTTCGGGGCAAACTCAGACATAACCTTTCTTGGTTCTGGAATAGCCTTCAAGATTACATCGTCAAGAATGTGCAAACGTCCATTCCTAGTAAGCTCAAACGCCTGCTCTATAATCTCGTAGGTAAGGCCATCAACCTTAATGTCAACCTGAATGGCAGTTATCCCGTCCTTCGTTCCTGCAACTTTAAAGTCCATGTCGCCAAAAAAGTCTTCAATGCCCTGTATATCCATAAATGTAACAAATCTATCAGGGTTGTTTTCATCAACAATAAGTCCGGCCGAAATTCCTGCAACGGGCTTTTTAATAGGAACTCCAGCATCCATAAGTGCCAAAGTACTTCCACAAACACTTCCCTGAGAGGTTGAACCGTTTGACATAAGTACTTCCGATACAAGTCTTATTGTATAAGGAAACTCATCCTGACTGGGAATGACGGGCTCTAAAGCTCTTTCTGCCAAAGCACCATGACCTATTTCTCTTCTTCCGGGACCTCTTGAAGTTTTAGCTTCCCCTACACTGTAACCGGGAAAATTGTAATGGTGCATATATCTTTTGGTATCTTCAAGCTCAATACCGTCTAACATCTGAACATCGCCCATGGCACCCAAAGTAACGCTTGTAAGTACTTGGGTCTGTCCCCTTTGGAAAAGTCCGGAACCGTGAACCCTCGGAAGCAATCCCACTTCCGCCGATAAGGGTCTGATTTCATCAAGCCTTCTTCCGTCAATTCTCTTACCTTCCTCTAAAAGATACTCTCTTACCACTTTCTTTTCAAGCTTGTAAATTGCCTCCGAAATAACCGATTCCATTTCAGGAAAAGCTTCCAATAGATGTTCCTTCGTCTCATCGGTAAGCTTTTTGATGTTTCCATCCCGAACCTGCTTGTCCACAGCAAGAACAGCCTCTCTCATCCTGTCATAGGCAAATTCTTTAACAGCATTCATAACCTCAGCTGGAACCTCAGCAGACTGATATTCAAATTTGGGTTTGCCTATTTCTTTAACAATACCCTCTATAAACTCAACTATTTTTTTAATCTCATCATGACCCTTTTTAATAGCATCCAGCATAACCTCATCCGGTACTTCATTTGCTCCGGCTTCTATCATAACAATTTTATTCTTGGTACCGGCCAAGGTAACATACATCTGGCTCTCTTCCCTCTGTTTGCTATCGGGGTTAATTATTACCTCACCGTCAACCAATCCCAACACTACTCCCCCAATAGGACCGTTAAAGGGTATGTCTGAGATTGACAAAGCTATTGAAGATCCCAATAAAGCAGCAACCTCTGGTGAATTATCCTGATCAACGGACATCACAGTATTTATCACTGCTACGTCATTACGCAAATCCTTTGGAAACAAAGGCCTTAAAGGTCTGTCAATAACCCTTGACGTCAGTATCGCTTTTTCAGATGGTTTTCCCTCTCTTTTAATAAAACCTCCCGGTATTTTCCCTACCGAATACAATCTTTCTTCATAATCCACGCTTAACGGGAAAAAATCTACTCCCTCTCTCGGTTCAGCTGAGGCAGTCGCTGTCGACAGAACAACAGTATCTCCATAACGCACCAGAACCGATCCGTTTGCCAACTGGGCAAGCTTGCCTGTCTCAATCGTAAGCTTTCTTCCTGCTAAATCCATGCTGAAATTTTTTTGCATTACACAATCCTCCTCTTGCTAAACCACAGACTGTAGGATGTAGATTCTACAGCAAACATTTTCTCTGGATTTTGCTGCACAATCTACCCTCTACCGTCTGTAGTTTATAATTCTTTTTTATTTTACTTCATTTTTAATAATGGAATAAAATCCATAACATGCTACAGAACGCAAATTACATAATGTTCTAAATATATTATTCCAAGATAATTGCTTTGTATTATTTATTTGTATTATTTATATTAAGAAAAAAAGCGGAATACTCCGCCTTTTATTTTCTAAGATTTAACTTTTCTACAATAGCACGGTATCTTTCAACGTCAACCTTAGTAAGATAATTCAGTAAGCCTCTTCTCTGTCCAACCATCTTAAGAAGTCCTCTCCTAGAATGATGATCCTTTTTGTGAATCTTCAAATGCTCCGTAAGGTGACTGATTCTTTCTGTAAGGATTGCAATCTGCACCTCCGGTGACCCGGTATCAGTCTCATGAAGCCTATAATTAGTGATTATCTCTTGTTTTCGATCTTTTTGCATAAAAAAACCCTCCTTATTTTTTATCTCCATGTGCTAAGTAAAAGGTCGGAGTTACCTGAAACCGAGCACAAGGTTTTAATCCACTAAAATATTCTAACATACTGGCTATAAACTGTAAAGGACTAATGTAAAAAACATTATTGATTTTATTATGGGGACATCGTTGAGAAAAAAACATGATTATGAACACTTTATAACCCGATAGAATATTATGTTAATAGAAACTTTGGGAACACCAAGCCTTCTCGTTTTTACAAGATTTTATTTTGTAAAATTGAACGAATAAAGGCTCGGATGGAACTCAACCTGTTTCGATTTTATAGAATTTCACTTCATGAAATTTACAATAATAAAGGATTTGCCGTCAAGCAATTTGTTAGATGAAATAAAATTATTGGTTTGGAGGGAATAAAAATGATGCAAAATCCTAATATATACCCAAATGTAAATCAACCTGCATTCCACACTAACATGATGCAGCCTTGTTATAATCTTTGCTCCATACAAGATGCAACTGTCCACTGCATACCCATGAAGCTGGCACATGCATATGTTCCATTTCAATGTATGGGTTGCTTATTTCCACCTATGAAGGGACTGGAGGCCGGAACAATATTCCCCGAGTTACACAGACCTTACGGTGTGGATCCTGAATATACCATTGATGCATAGGAGGCGAAAATATGAATACTCATAGGGAGAACTTACTCAAAGAGGTCATGGCTGCAGATTTTACCCTTATTGATCTCAACCTGTACCTCAACACACACCCATATGATCAGAGGGCTATCATACTGTTCAATAACTGTGCTCAAAGAGCAAGAATGCTAAGAAATGAATTTGAGAGACTATATGGGCCGTTAATAGCTTCAAATTCTACAAGCAGATGTCCATGGCAATGGATAAACAGCCCATGGCCGTGGGAACATCAGTCATAAACATGATTTAAGATAGTAAAAGGGAGGCAACAAAATGTGGATTTATGAAAAAAAACTTGAGTACCCGGTAAAAATTAAAACACCCAATCCCAAAATGGCTAAATATATAATTACACAGTATGGTGGGCCTGACGGAGAACTTGCAGCTTCATTAAGATATCTAAGCCAAAGATTCAGTATGCCCACAAATGAAACAAAAGGAATTCTAAACGATATAGGTACTGAAGAATTAGCTCACCTTGAAATGGTTGGCTCAATGGTTTATCAGTTAACCAAAGGTGTTCCGGCAGATGTATTGGAAAAAGAAGGGCTTGGTGCATATTATACCGATCACGACCACGCTGTATATCCTATGAGTGCCGCCGGAAATCCTTTTACTGCAGCTTATATACAGTCAAAGGGTGACGTTATAGCTGATTTACATGAAGACCTTGCAGCAGAGCAAAAAGCAAGAGCTACTTATGAAAATTTGATAAGACTTGCTAACGATCCTGATGTCATAGACCCTTTAAGGTTTTTAAGAGAAAGGGAAGTTGTGCATTTCCAAAGATTTGGAGAAGCCCTCAGGCTAGTTCAGGAGAAGTTTGCTGAAAAGAAGTTCTATATAAACACTCCGATGCCAAGAACGTGGTAACATGATACCATGTTTTGACTCAAGACAGCTATCCGCACTCTCAGCACAATAGCCTTGTAATGTTTATTTATTTGACTAATTTAAATTTGGTATTTCCAAGTCAGGAGTTAGTTGTGACTGCAACACTAGAATAAAAACAGTATCTGTAAAGGAGATGGTCTTTCATGTCAGAATCATCTCCTTTACGCCAGTTCTTCCTATATATAATAAATTTCCAGTCAATAAGCAATAAAATATTAATAGCATTTTCTCTCTTCTACGACCAGCCTGCTCTTGAATTGATGGTTTTTATATAGTGCCATATCTTCTTAAGTTATCCTTCTATTTTTTGTATAAAATCTTATGTAAATCAAATAATATTATTCATAACAGCTATAAATATCAAAAAAGTTTCAAATAGCATTCTTATATTGGCAAGATTATGATATAATTATATTTGACGAAATTTCATTATATATTTGAACATATGATATATCATTGCAAAAATCTTTTTATAACTATTATTGAACTGAACAAATTGAGTATTCATAGACTTTAGACGGATTTCATCACATTAGTTAGCTCTATAGGAAGGCAAATTTTACTTGACATTTTACAATATTAGGGTATATTTATTTATATACAACTTAAATTTAAAATATATAAATCGTTATTCTTATTTATCTAAGTTGATTTGTTTAAAAAGGAGTGATTTCAATGGGTAATAAGAAAGACATCAACTTATTACCAGAAGAATTGAGATATTCATCATCAAGGTTTGCGGGGAAACGGAAAAATGACAACGCTGTTAAAGAAGTAAGCGACAGCGTAAAAGGTCTAATGGATATTATAACATCTAAGGTATCTTCTATTCAGTATGAAAAAAGCAAAAGAATGGTTTCCGACCTATCAAAGGGTTTTAAAAGTAACTTAGTTGGAAGTTTGCAACAAGAAAGTAGTAAACCTTCAGGATTTTTTCATTCCTTAAAAAAGGTCAAGCTTAGAAATCTAGAACAGATTTTAAATGTCAGCAAAAAGGATCTTATTGTGTCCAGTAAGGTGAATTATGTATACTGCACCGATTTGGGAAAGGTTATTGTTGTTGACAAGGGACCTGACGGTATACCAAAAACCGTTACTATCAAAACATCTGACAGTGTTACGATTAAGTCTGTCAAATTTAACAATGACAATCCCTTTCTTTATCCTAAATTTAATGAGAATGATTTGCCAAAAGATATCATTTACATGGATGAAGAAGAAATCTGGTACATAGGCGATAACGAAGCTATTTTATTACTATTCAAAAATGATAATCTGGAGTATCTTAAAATCAATCTCAATGAGGTTAAGCTTAACAGGAATTCCAAAGCCCTGCTAAACTATCTGGAATGCTATAAAATTCTCCATCAGGACAAGAGACTAAGCAATCTTCTACTGGAAGAAAGAAAAATCACTCTTGATAATATAATTAGACTTCGCCCTCACTACGCATTATACAAAGAAAACAATAAATCCTATAGAGTTCTTTTGTTTGATAAAGCAAAGAATATTTCTAATGAATTTTCAATACAGGAACTTCCCAACGTTAATGCAGAAGCATGGGATGTTCTGTTTTCAAATGAAATCTATGAATACGTAAAATCCAATGGGTATTCTTTTGATAATTTTAGGCAGGCCAATGACCATATAGAGTACTGGCAAAATATTGGTTCAAATAAAGTTTGTGTCCTAAGATGTAAAATTTAAATTTTGCCGAAACAAGTCAGCTTGTATATCTGCTGTGGAAGAGTCTAGTCCACTTATATTTTTTTGTACTTGACACATTTCTGCCGATAATTGATTGTGTCATAGATAGTGTACTGTTTTTATCAGTATACATTGTTTTTTGTTATATAAGCTTACTAATTCCCAAATCTACAATAAAATCTGCACTCACACAATAATAGATGTATATTTTTCTTTACATTTATTTAACGCACCCCACAACAACACGGTGAAATCATGAAGGAAGATTAAGCCATGGCATAAATTACAGATAAACTTTATTGAGCCTTTGTAGTAAGATATTACCCATAGATAATGAAAAGTGGGGTTATACTAAATGGGTAAGAAATTATACAAAGGGA
>JAAYTO010000055.1 GCA_012523755.1 Clostridium sp.
CTTTCTTTTTGGGGTATAATACCTAAATATTTATAATTCCAAATCATATGACGTTCAACATCGTCTGCATCAGATAAATCCGTATAATCGTAATCGATTTTAAATGTCCCATTACTTTCTAATATAAATGTCAGATTTGTCCATGGTTCTTGTTCGTTTTGTATAAATATATCATGTAGTTCTTCTAAATAATTTATTAACCGTAGCCATAATTGATTATATTCGTCTTCACTTATATCAAATAAATGTGGAATATCATGACTATATACTGATTTATTGCTTCCTATAGGATAATAATTAAAAAATGTTTCACTAGCACCTTCTAATACTTCACCATACATAATAACTTTATCCCAATCTTCAGGGATAGTTTCGTTTAAAGTTCCTGCAATTTTGCCATATATTTCATTTAATTTTTTTTCCATGCTATTTACCCCCTGGAGCATTTTTTAAATTTTTCTTTTTAAATATATCATCACCTATATTATATTCAATTATAAATCTTTCAGGACGTTTCGAATTCCCTTTATAAACCGGTAATATTTTAACTTTTACTTCTTCTGGTGGTTCTGCACTTAAAGCTTTTTTCCAAGTATTCTCCAACTTTCTCCATTCACCTTTGTTAAGGTTTCCATCCATTGGCACAAGATTGTCAAAATCGCCAGAACCCTTAAAAATACTTGCTACTAAATGTCCTCCTTCATCATCGGGCAATCGGTCTTTGTCTCCCACTGTCCTTTGTACGTATTTATTTCTTTCCGCTACTCCTTTTTGCAAAGTACCTTCACAATATATTATACGTCCTAATTCGTCAGTTCTGTATGTATATCCTTCCGGTGTAGTATACTGTATATTAGGCTTTAAAGCCTTCTTCCTCCCATCTTTGGTAAAATGTTCGCCATATTCTACAATAGTTATATTATCTTTTATTTCTTTTTTCTTTTCAAGTCTTTCAGTAAAACTCATAACAGCTTTTCCGGCACTTGATTTTTCCTCAATTGCTTCCTGACTCTGTGTTTGTTCCTCTGTTTCAGGTACAGAATCTGAATCTGTTTTATTTGCATCGGCTGTTTCGTCAGGTGCGTCATCAGGTGCATCAACTTCAACATTTTTTGCATATATTTGTCTTATATGAAGCATAAAAAAACCTACACCTTCGTCATTGGAATATTCTTCTGAATAGTCTACCACAAATGCTTTGGAAAAAGTAACTTTCCTTAACAACTTACCTGATTTATAGTGTTCTACAGTAATTTCTTTATAACAATCCGGATTAGTTGCCGGAAGCAGTGCCCAATTATAAAGTCCTACAGTGCTTTCGTCTGTATCAATATAACCTGTAATTTTAATGGAACTTCTATTATTAGTATGTCTGCTACTATAATCATCAGACTGTAAAGTATAAAATCGGATATCATTAATACATTTTTCCAATACAGTACCGTCCGAAATTATAACTTTATAAGACATTTCTACCCTCCTCTTCGATTATTTGCAAACTATTATAACGTAATATATGGTTTAAGTTAAATGAAAATAAAAAAATTAGGAATAAAAAAATTAGGAGATTAAAAGTTGTAGTAAAAGTAATAAAAAGCTTAGACACCACTACTTTAAAAGAAAAACCAAAGATGCAAAACGCTCAAAAAAGCTCGGAGGTTTCAATGCCTTCCGAGCTTTTGTTAGTGGGATTTCACGAAGTGAAATGACCAAAAAGCGATGGGGGATCGATGCCCCCGGAGCTTTTGTTTATACACTATATGATTTCTAAACTACTTTTCGCGTTTATATTTTTCAGTTAATTTGTATCCCAATACCATCAAGCTATCACTAAGGTGAACATTCTCAACTATAACATCATAAGGAATTCTCAAATCCATCGGTGAAAAGTTCCACAATCCTTTCACCCCAAGGCGAGCTATCTTGTCAGCAACCGTAGGAGTATACTCATAAGGGACACAGAGCATTGCAATATCCACCTCATTATCACCTATGAACCCTTCGATATCGTCCATGGACATGATCTCAATATTCCTTATTTTTTTCCCTATCAAATCAGTGCTTACATCAAAAATACCAATGAGCTTAAAGCCCCTCTTTTCGAAATTGCTGTAATTTGCCAGAGCCTGCCCCATATTTCCTGCACCGATTATAATAACATTAAACATTTCGTCGACACCGAGAATTTTGCCTATTTCCTGATATAAATATTCAACATTATAGCCATAACCCTGTTGACCGAATCCACCAAAGCAATTCAAATCCTGACGTATCTGAGAAGCAGTTATTCCCATCCTAGAGCTAAGTTCCCTTGATGATATCCGTGTTATACCCAGTTTAAGCAAATCAGAAAGATATCTGTAATATCTAGGCAAACGCTTGATTACTGCAATAGATATTTTTTTGTCCGAACTCATCGTTTTCACCCCAAATCATTTTTGATGGTAATTCACATTCCTCCCCTAAATAATAAACCAAAATAATAAACCAATGTGATTATATCATCAAATTAATGTAACTGTATCATCTTTAAATCAATGTGATTATATCATCTTTGTTATTTTATTGTCAATATTGCTAACAAGCTGTATTTTTGCTACAATTGATTACATTAGTGCCTTGTAACAAAATTGGTTTTGTGAAGGGACACCAGAAAGGGTGCAGGTTTTATTTATCTCATGCATCCGCACAAACATGGGAAGTGCTTTGAGGGTGGTTTATTGTCATGATAGTTTTAGGTTGCAACAATATAGGTCTGTCCTTTGGTACCAGAATAGTCTTAAAGGATATCTCCTTTAGCATAAACAATACCGACAGGGTTGGAGTTGTAGGAGTTAACGGTGCGGGCAAATCTACGCTTTTTAAAATAATAACCGACTCATACAAACCGGACACCGGAGAAGTCTATACAGCCAAAAACTCAAAAATTGGATACCTTGAGCAAAACTCAGGTCTCGATTCAACCCGCAGCATTATAGACGAGGTTCTTTCAGTGTACTCCCACTTTATCGAAATGGAAAATCATATTAAAAAACTTGAGAAATCCATAAGCAGTGAAAAAGATCAGCACATGCTAAAGGGATTTATGAAGGAATATTCCCGCTTGACAGAAGAATATTCACGTTTGGGAGGCTATGAGTACAACAGTCGTGCAATAGGCGTGCTAAAGGGCTTAGGCTTTAATGAAGACCAGTTTGCTATGAATGTCAAAAACTTAAGTGGTGGTCAAAAAACCCGGCTTGCCCTAGCAAGGCTGCTGCTTACAGAGCCCGACATTCTTCTTTTGGATGAGCCCACTAACCACTTGGATATTGGGGCTATAGAGTGGCTTGAGAATTTTCTGTCAGGCTATAAAAAGTGCGTAATGCTTATATCCCATGACAGGTTTTTTCTTGACCGGATCACAAATAAAACTCTGGAAATAGAAAATTGTGAATGCCAGCTTTACAACGGCAATTACTCGGAATACCTGAAGAAAAAAGCTGCAAACAGAGAAATCCAACAAAAGCACTATGAATTGCAACAAAGGGAAATTGCAAGGATGGAGGAATTCATAGAGCAGCAAAAAAAATGGAACCGGGAAAAGAATCTTATAGCCGCCAGAAGCAGACAAAAAGCGATAGACCGTATGGATAAAATAGACAAGCCCAAAGATCTGCCTCAAAAAATAAAGATACAATTTAGAAGCAGCATAAGCAGCGGAAATGACGTACTTTTTGTTGAGGATCTGGGGAAGGAATATCCCGGAAAACCATTGTTCAAAAATGTCAGCTTCAACATAAGGAAAAATGAAAGAGTGTTCCTTTTAGGTCCGAACGGATGCGGAAAATCCACTCTTCTTAAGATATTAACAGGCAGAATTGATAAATATAGCGGAAAATATGAGTATGGCCACAATGTAAATTTAGGCTATTATGATCAGGAGCAGGAGGATCTTAATCCGGAAAACACATTGCTCGATGAAGTCTGGGTCTCCAATGAAAAGCTTACACAAACTCAAATCCGGAACACCTTGGCTATGTTTTTGTTCAAAGGCGAGGATGTATTAAAAACCGTGAGAAACCTCAGCGGTGGAGAAAAAAGCAGGATATCCCTTATTAAACTCATGCTTTCAGAATCCAACTTCCTTATACTTGATGAACCGACAAACCATCTGGACATAAACTCTAGGGAAATACTGGAAAATTCTTTGTTGGACTTTGATGGAACCCTTTTAGTCGTATCTCATGACAGGTATTTTATTAATAAGCTTGCCACCCGGATTATTGAGCTTAATGATAATTCCTGTATTGATTATAGTGGTAATTATGACGACTTCCAGCAGTATAAAAGCAAGATTTGTTCCGCTTCCGACAGCGGCACAAAAGATAGCAAGGTATCTTCCTCCAAGCTGGAACATATAGCGACAAAGGAAGAAAGGTCAAGAAAAAGGAAGCTGGAGAGGCAACTAAAGGAAACAGAAAAGGAGATTAGCTCCACTGAATCCCGTATAGAGGAAATTGAAAATCAAATGCTCTTAGATGAAGTGGTCAGTGACCATATAAAGCTGATGGAACTTAATGACGAGCACAATAAGCTTAATGAAAGACTTGAAGAGTTGTACGAGCTTTGGGAGGAACTGCAGTCCCAGAGTGATTAAGAGTCCATAGAGCAAAAATCAGGTTTTTTGAACCTTCAACCAGCTGTATGAATATACTGACAATAAAGATTTTACTTTATAAAGGAATGATGAGTTTATGTGGTATATCGTACAGCCAGGCGATTCCCTTTATACAATTTCACAAAGGTTTGGAGTAACAATATCCCAGATAAGAGAAGCAAATCAAATCACAGGCAACATTATCTATATAGGCCAGCGTCTATATATTCCTCTTGAAGAACAGGCACCCATAATATATACTGTAAGATCCGGAGATTCATTATATCTTATTGCCCGGAGATTCAACACTACCATAGAAAGTATCATGGCCTTAAACAACCTTACCAGCACGCAGCTTCGGGTAGGACAACGGTTAACCATACCAATTTATACTGAAGTGGTGGTTAATGTGGACAACGCAAACGTACGCAGCGGTCCCGGAACCAATTACAGCATACTGGTACGAATGACAAGGGGTGCAAGGCTTCCCGTTATCGGTTTTAGTAATAACTGGTACAGAATCCGTCTTTTTAACGGAAGAGAAGGGTGGATCTCCGGAAATATTGTAATCCGCAGAGTATATGACGGAAGCAAGCCAATAACAGGGGTGTTGGGCTTCTATACCCTTGAAGAGGGTCCCACTCTTCCCAGCTCCTTTGCATCCTTTGCAAATAATACAGGTTTGCTTTCATCCACAGGACTGTTCATGTTCAGAATAAGTGCGGCCAACCCCACCACCATTGAAAAATTTGGTGATTTTACCGATCAGGATATCCGCAACTTAGTAGCAATAGCTCATAGAAACAATGTCAAGATCATGCCGGTCGTCCACAACCTTTTATACAGACCGGGAGGAACGACCCTTGCTAAAAACGTTGTCAAAGTTCTTGTTTCAGACCCGAGAAACAGGAACGCCTTTGCCTTAAACCTTGTAAACCTCATAGAAAGATATGGCTTTGACGGCGTGAACATTGATATTGAAGATGTGTTTATAGAAGACAGTGACAATCTTTCCCTTCTGTATACCGAGATTGCGGAAGTATTGAAACCAAGGGGATATTACTTCTCAGCCTCCATACCTTCAAGGATAAGTGATGAACCCTTCAATCCTTTTTCCGATCCCTTTAACTACAGTGTGATAGGAAGGTCAGTGGATGAATTTGTTGTAATGCTTTATAATGAATTCGGCTGGCCGGGAAGCCCACCGGGACCAGCTGTTACCATCGGTTGGATGAACCGGGTTCTTCAGTATACCATGACCAAAATGCCAAAAAATAAAATTGTTGCAGCAGTTTCTGTCTTTGGATTTGATTTTAACCTCACAACCGGAAGAAGTACTTACGTGACATATCAATCGGCAGTCAATCTTGCCCAAAGGTACAACAGCAGAATAATCTTCAATGAAGAAAGGCAGACTCCGATGTTTTCTTACACGGATGCTCAAGGAAACCGGCACGAGGTATGGTTTGAAAATGCCCGCAGCCTGAGGGCCAAAATCCAGCTTGCCTGGGACCTTGGAATTAAAGGGGTTGCCTTATGGAGGCTTGGAATGGAAGATCCAGCAATCTGGACCATGCTTAGAGATGAGGTAGTCGTAAGAAAGTTTTAAATTATGACCACCCGTAAAACGGGTGGTCATGCTTTTTGGCATCTTATTTATTTTTATTTGGTTTATTATCATAGTTCTTTGAAAAATAATTTTTCACTTTTTATAGTATTGTACAATCCCCTCCTTTATTGCCTGTGCCAGTTTTTCTTGATACCCATTATCCAAAAGTTTCTGTTCCTCCTGCCGGTTTGACAGGAATCCACATTCAACTATTACAGTAGGAACCTTTATGTTTCGAAGAATTATCAGCTTGTTGTCCTTTACCAGTGCTTCCCTTTTATTGTTTGGATCCACGTTTTCCCGCAATGCCTGTTGTATGGTTTCCGCCAGTTCCTTACTCTCCTGTGATCTGGGAGGAAAAAATACCTGAGCACCATAATACTGTGTCTGGCTGAATTTGTTAAGATGTATGCTCACAGCAATATCGGCTCCGGATTCATCAATCTTTTTTTTGCGGTTCATCAGATCCTGGGCTCTCTTGTTATCGTAGCCTCTGGTCCCTTCTCTGTAATTTAAGACATCTTCTTCCCTAGTCATAATAACCCTGTAATTCTCTGCTTCTAAAAGTTCTTTAACCCTCTTTGCTATGGTCAGGTTCACTTCCTTTTCCTTAAGTCCACTGTAGTCACTGACTGCTCCCGGATCCTCTCCCCCGTGTCCGGCATCAATTACTATGATTCCTTTTACATTGGTGTTTGTAGCCTCAATAACATTAAAATTCGAACCTATGTTAATGCTAATAAGCGTAATTGTCAGAACAAATACCAATGCTATTAATGCTATTTTGTCTTTTCTTAATACTAAAATCATCCGGCCTTGCCCCCTTATTCATATCTACAATAAGCATATTCAATAAGGGGTTGGCCTTATACTACATGTTTCACAAAAAATTTTTCCATCCATTGGGTCATACGATTTCAATTGAAGAAAAACAGGCTATACGACTTGCTTCACAATGTTTCTTCCACATTCTTCTTCGCATTTAATGCACCTTTATATATGCCGACTACCTGAATCGATACCATGAAAAATGCTTTGCAACAACGACCTGCGACTTAATGCTTACATAAATATTTTGCCCCGTTGTTTCATCATATAGATAACCATTATATTTCTTTACTTTGATAAGCACAGGCTTTGAAAAAGCATCCACATCCGGAGTAATCTCAATGCTCGGCTCACCGTCTCTGGCACAGATTTTTACATCGAATTCCGCAGGATACTGTCCCCCTGGAAGCCAGTTATTGTTAAACTGAATTGTAACGAAGCCCACATCAAATTTGCCGCCCTTTCTGTCCACCATAATAGTAGTTTCAAATATTACCGGTTCAGTGAATACAGCCTCCGCAGCCTTCGCATTTGACGGTTTTGCCAAAGCAACCCCCGGTATTCCGGTCATCAAGAGTGCAAACAATAACGCAATAATCAGTTTTCTTTTCATAAAAGTACCTCCTTTTATAGAATCATAACGACTCTTTTCACTAATAATAAAATGCAATACCCATGCCACAATTAAGACTTTTTTACTAAATAAATTAAATTAGTATTATATACCTACAAAACAATTGCCTTATAGGTCTACGGTACCAGCATTATATAGTCCATATTGCAGGTGCAGATAGACAATACCATAAAATTTAAGCATTAAGCATAAAAATTTCTTTTTGAATTTTCCATCTTTTTATATAGATATATAAAAAATTATTCCGATATATAAAATAAGGGGGGAAAATTTATGAATCAGAACTCTCTTTTTGAAGACTTTAAAATCATCGGAACCAACACTGCAAAGTTTTTAGATAACTTCAGAAGCCTTCTGTTTACCAACTCAGGTGTACTTGTTTCCGGAGAAACCGGTACCGGTAAAGAACTTGCCGCAAGGTGGATTCATTTTAACGATCCCAAAAGAAGCAGCCATCCCTTCGTTAAAATTACAATCCCCAACATAGGGGAAAACATATTTGAAAGTGAGGTTTTCGGCTATGAGAAGGGAGCTTTTACAGGTGCCATCAGCTCAAAGAAAGGTTTGATTGAGGTATGCGAAGAAGGAAGCCTTTTCTTTGACGAAATTGAAAACGCAAGCCCTTCCATACAGAGCAAGCTGCTGCAACTCTTTGAAGACAGGCTTTACCGAAAGGTTGGGGACACCTCCTATAAAAAAACCAATGCAAGGTTCATTGTTGCTGCCAACAAAGACCTATATGAGGAGGTGCAGAAAAACAATTTTCGGCAGGACCTGTATTACAGGATTGCGGTTATTGAACTCAAAATGCCCCCATTAAGGGAAAGGGGCAGGGATGTCCTTGAAATAGCAAACTACTATATAGAAAAATACTCTAAAGAATTGGGAAAGGATATAAGACCTCTAACTCAAAAAGATTTTCCCCAGCTCTCCTCCTATTCCTGGCCCGGGAATATACGGGAATTGAAAAATTTCATCGAAAAGTCCGTTGTATTTTCAAAAGACAACCGGATTGACCTCTCCAAACTTGAAAAAGCTTTCCCTCCAAGCAAAACCTCTCCTGAGGAGATTTATGCCTACAAAGAATATATAAGGCTTAAAGAGCAGGAGCTCTTTATAAAAGCCCTGTCCATGTGCAACGGAAATGTGGAACAAACCGCATCCCTCATAAAAATGTCGGTACCCTTTGTTTACAAAAAAATAAAGGAGTTGGGGATACGGCTCTAGACCTTAATACATATAATTAGATGAACAAAGTAATTAGATGAATAAAGATATGAAAGAAACATTGTGAAGCAAGTCGTAGAGCCTGTTAATATGACGAGGAAAGGAAGAGCATTGTTTGTGCGAAGCGAGTTTTGCTCGACCCTGAGGAGTATTTACAGGCTCTAGTTTGCGAACTTAAGGGAATATCTTTATTCATCTTTAATACAGCACCGTATTCATCCTTGCCACAGCACCGTAATATCAGGCTTTCTCAATTACCTCTTTCAATTTGCAATCGTCCACCTTTTCGATGCACTCTTTAGCCTGTTTTATATCAACCGCAGCTTTATCCATGTCTTCTAGCTTCCTGTATAGGTTAAACCTTTCAAAATACCCCTTTGCTGCTTCATAGTCGGACTCAAGCTGATGGGATATGTTTATAGACTCCGAAAGCAGTTCTATAGCTTCCTCATTTTTATCCATACAGGCAAGAATGCTTGCTTTTAGCCTTATCGCCTTAAGCCTCCTTATATCACTTTTAATCTCCTGTGAAATATCAATAGCTTTCTCACAATTTTTCAGTGCATCCTCTGTGTTCCCTTTTTTCATCTCACACAGTGCTACATACTTGTAGTAATCGCTTAAATAAGCCATTTCCTCAGCCTCAGTAAAAATCTTTAAAACTGTACCCAGCATTTTTTCTGCCTTGTCCAACATGTTTCTATCAATATTGAGCTTTGCAATGCTCAGGTAGTTTATTCCCTCTCCTATGGGTACGTTAATCTCCCGTGCTATCTGAAGGGACTTGTTATAATAAGAAATTGCCTTGTCAAAAGAGCCTCTCTTATATAATATGTCTCCGATATTTGTTATGGCTATGCTTTCATTAAGCCTTGAAGATATCTCACGGGCAATCTCCAAAGCTTTGTTAAACAAAACCTCGGCATCTTTGAAAAGACCCCTGTCCAAGTAAAGTATTCCAAGGTTTATGCTTCCTGCTACATATCCCTGCTGATCCGATATTTTTTTTGAAATGCTAATGGACCTGTTTAAAAAGTCCTGGGCTTTAGATATCATACCGGTAGCATGGTAAATTGCACCCATATTTCCCGATACCTTTCCCATGATAGCAAGGTTACTTATCTTTTCTGCATACTTGTATGACTTGTCAAGACAAAATAGGGAATCCGCTATATCCCCCCGGGTATAGTATATTATTCCGGCTTGATTCATAGTCTCGGCAAGGTTTTCATAATCCTTCATTCTTATGAGCAGTTTCTCGGAGCTTTGAGCTATGGTAAGAGCCTCAGTGCTGCCAAGAATCCTCAATATGCTGCATTTCATCTGCAAAAGCCTGCCGTAAAGTGTGTTTTCCTTCTTTATTTTTAGCTCAATATCATCAAGGATTTTGAGGGCATCCTCATACATGTCCTGCTCTTTATAAACTGCCGCAATCATTAGCCGGATTGAGTAGATATCATCATAAAGCTTTGCTTTCTTTAAAGCCCGGTTTAAATAAGCAAGGGAAAGCTCATAGTCCGCCATAATAAATTTTATATAACCCATATCCTTATAGGCATCCAACGCCTTCGAGTTGTTTTGTGCACCGCCTTCCTCTTCGACCAATTGAAGAAACCGGTCATAGTATTCCAGTGAACTTACAAAATTGTAATTGACTTTGTTTTTTATAGCTGTCCTCAAACTGTATTCCGCTGCCTTTTTGACCTGCTCCGCCTTATAAAAATGGGTAAAAAGAATTTCATAATACTCTTCCAATTCCCGGGCGTATTTTACCTCTATAAATTCCCCTATCTTTTTATGCAGTTCCTTCTTTTTTTTGTTTAAAATACTATCACAAATAACCTCTCTCTCCATGTCCTGGTTGAAAATAAATACTTTTTCCACAACACCGGAAGAGGTGTATGCAGACTTTAGGGAAATTAAGTTCATGTGCACAGGGAGTCTTAATATGTCGTTAACATCATCCCTTCCCTTTTCAAGAACTGCACTGATTATTGAAAGGTTAAATTCTCTGCCGATAACCGATGCAACCTCAAGTAATCTCCTTTCCTCATCATTCATCTCAGACAGGTTTGCTAGAATAATATTCTGAATATTGTTAGGCAGCGATGTAATTTTTTCCGCATCTACAACCGCAACACCTTCAATTACTTCAAAACTATCGGATTTTTTAATGTTTTGTATAAATTCCCGAATGTACAGAGGATTGCCATTGGTAAACTTCACAGTGGCATCTAAAAAGCTTTTATCAATGTCTTTGCACTGAAACAATTTGCACATTAACTCCTTAACTGCTTTTCTGGTTAGTGTTTCAAGCCTTAAAGTATGATACTTCAAAGCTTTAACTTCTCTGAACTCCTCCACTTCATACCGGGAAGCAAATACAAAAGTAATATTTATAAGGGCTAAGCTTTCCATAAGCACCTTTATGATATTCAATGAATCCTTATCAGACCAGTGAATGTCATCTGCGATTATTACCATCTTAAACTTTTTCGAAAGATATTTAAAGAACACCGAGAGCTGCTTGACTATTTCTCTTCTGATGTTTTCAAAACTCATGGAATTCAGTATATTCTGAAACTCATTATCTCTTTTGAGTCCTAAAACAAGCCCTATAAAATTATAATTTCTTCCTTTCTCCTCGTCGCTCAAATCTTCCAATATATAGTCCAAAAACGACATCAGCCTTCGCTGTTTCACATTGGAGTTGTCCTCAGGATTGATGTTCATTATTTTCATAAGAAGACTTGAAATTGTATGGTAAACCCTGTTCTGGGAAAACGAATTTATATCAATCCATACCATCTTGATATTCGTTGCAAGATTTGCAGAAAACTCCTTTAATAGCCGTGTTTTTCCAACCCCAGCCTCACCAATTATATTAATGCATTTTGTGCTGGTGTTAATGGCATAATTATACATTGACACCAGCTGCCCCAGTTCCTTTTCTCTTCCAATGAATATCGCCCTGTCATCATAATCGTGCTCGGCAGTGATTTCAATAGGAGAGTAACATCTCACAGCCTTTTCTCTGTTCTTAACTTTTATCTCAACAGACCTTGTATACTTGATTATGTCTTTTGTCTCCATATATACCGACTCTGATACAAGGATGGTTTCGCTTTGTGCATTGGATTGCAATCTCTGGGCAGTATTTACAATATCCCCCATTACTGTGTAATCCCTGTCAAAGGTATTGCCTACACTACCAGTAACCACCAGCCCATAGTTTATGCCGATTGAGAGAGTCAAAGACAAGCCTTTGGACGAAAGCCTTTCCTTTGAAAATTCCTCTATAAGATTCATCATTCTCATGGCACAGACTACAGCTCTTTTGGCATCATCGCTATGGATATACTTTGCTCCGAAAAGCACCATCACACAGTCACCAATATACTTGTCTATAGTACCCTCCAACTCATAAACGGGTCTGGTAATATAATCAAAGCAATCATTTATGATCTCTCTTACTTCCTCAGGATCAAGCTTTTCCGAAAGAGCTGTAAACCCGGAAACATCTGCAAAAATAACGGCTACATTCCTCCTGCTCTCCGAAAGGGTGTTAAAATTTTTAACCGAGCTTTGTGCTTCGAAGCATTCCAATTTAGTACCGCAGTTAAAGCAATACTTGCCCATTAGAGGATTCGGAGAATTACAAAAAGGACATATTTTCTCAAACCTCACTCCACAAAGCTTACATACCTTGGCTTCATTGCTGTGAATTTTTATACCGCAATTAAAACAAATCATATGCTTTCCCCCAGAGAAATTTATATACCCAAATAACGAACGGTGTATATTTTTCTTTACACTTGTTTTATGCACCCACAGACAAAGGGTGTATATTATTTAAGTGAAGAAAAATGTGGAAGAAGAACTATAAAACTTAAGTTTCCGGAATATTTTTCTCACATTTATTTAATGCACCCGCAGACAAAAGTTTCTTTGAATTAACATTAATAATATTGTATAATATATATATCGATAATTCTATTTTCATTTTTAATGCTTTCACTATGGTTAAATAAGTCAATAAGACACACGATAAGGGGTAAATAAAATGTTAAATGCAACCGCATTTTTATTAGCAGGTTCAAATGTTTGCGAATACCAGAAATTTATTGACTTGCTTAGTACCAATATTGTTCAAATAAGCACTTATTCAGATAAAGATTCTTTTTTAAACAGTATTAATAGCTTTTGTTCACAAAATACAAAAACCCTTTCCGCCCCCATCATATTTATCGAATACTCCTTATTTTACGATATTTCTTATCACATTAAAGACCTTTTGGAAAAATTAGACTGCATTCTTGTTTTGTTCAGTTCCAAAGACGCAGAATTCAACGAAGATTTAAACATTGTATTTGAATATGTATATACAAAGCATTTCAACAGTGCTTTTTTGATAAACAAGTTAAGAAGAGAAATTGATAATAAAAACGAAATATCCTTCCTACGAAATGAAGCCAGAGAATTTTATGAAATAGGTAAATCCCTTTCTTCCGAAAAGGATACGATAAAGCTTCTTGATATGATAGTAACCAGCAGCATGAAACTTACCTCCTCCGATGCGGCAACAATTTATCTTGTAATCGACAAGGATACCTACAACTGGACGTCCATAAAAAACAACGACTATAAATACAAAAGCTTAAAATTCGTTATTGCAAAAAACTTAAGCATGGACATAAACCTTGAAATATTCATTTCTCCAATTACAAAAGAGAGTATCTTCGGTTACACAGTTATTACAGGTGAAACCGTAAGGGTTGACGATGCCTACAATCTATCCCCTGAGCTTGATTACCGCCATAACAACAGCTTTGATCTGCACACGGGATATGTGACAAAATCCATTCTTGCCATACCTATAAAAGACCATCAAGGCAGTATTTTAGGCGTCATCCAGTTAATTAATAAAAAGAAATTCCCCGATGAAAAGATAGATTATAAAAGTGAAGATGCGTTAAGCAAAATAATCTCTTATGACTATAAAGACGAATTGATTATGAATTCCCTTGCGGGTCATGCAGCTGTTGCCCTCGAAAACAACCTCCTTTACAGGGAGATGAGAAACCTTCTCGATGGCTATAAGAGGCAAAACAGCGAACTTGAAGCTTTGAGCAAAAAAATTCTTATTGCCCATGAAGAGGAAAGGAAAAGAATTGCCCGGGAGATCCATGACGGCCCGGCTCAAAGCGTTGTAAACCTTTCCTTGAGGGTTGAGCTTGCCAAAAAGCTCCTTCAGAGTTCCATGTACGAGAAATGTGTTGATGAGCTTAATTCTCTTAATGGAGCAATAAAATCCACAACAACGGAAATAAGAACTCTACTTTATGACCTGAAGCCTTCTTATCTCGATGCCGGGATTATAACCGCACTGAAAAACAGGTTCAGTTCCTTCGAAGAAAGCTCCGGGGTAAAGGTAACCTTTAATTTTACGGGGAATGAATCAAAAATTGAGTACTACCTCGCTTCAACCCTGTACAGGATGATACAGGAGTCTTTATCCAACATATACAAACATGCCAAGGCAAAAAACGTAACCGTTAACTTTTCAATAACTGATAATATGGTCTATGTTACTATAACTGATGACGGTGTCGGTTTTGATGTAGAAGAACAATCAAAAAAGTCTCAGGACCTCAAGGGCGGCTTTGGTCTTGGAGGTTTGCAGGAGAGGGCGGAGCTTGTGAAGGGAAAAGTAAAAATCACGTCTGCTCCCGGGAAGGGGACTTGTGTTTCAATTTGTATTCCTATTTAGTGTTGTTTATCAGAGAGTATTTCGTCATCCTAGCACTTGTATTGTGTTGTCTTTCCGTATGCTGCCATTGTCTTCAACCTTCCAACGGCATCATATACCTTTTCAAGGGTTCTATTAATAGGGTGTTTGCTTTCTTCATTTATTCTCCGTCAAAGACACCTGTGGTTATATCCTAGTTATATGTAATCGGTTCAACAACTTGAGCAACTTCGTGTCACTTATCAGGAGCCGATAAATGGTATTCATAATACAAAAAGGCGGCTATCATCAGATAACCGCTCATTGTGTATACCAGCACTTTATTTCTGCTCAATTAGTTCTTTTGAAAAAAGCATCATACCTATCTCTCCAATTCCGCTATCCTTATTTATCTCAAGTTCTTCCGGTGTGAATTCCCCTGCTGCATACCTTATTATTTGCGGTGTCTAAAATACTGATATAATTAGTTATCTCAGGAAAGTCAACAGTATACATATGTACTCCAAATTCATCACCAAGCTCAGTAGTAACCCTTTCTATCCTCGGAGTATATTCATTTTGCCTTCTGTAACTATTATATTCAGTTGCTATAAATACCGTAATTATAATAACTAAAATTACAATGATTATGGCTCCAACCATTGTCTTTTTCTTTTTTTTCATAACCAACGATGCCCCTTTACACTTTTTTATTTTTCACTTTCAACTCTAGTCCATATAAAATCAGTAAATGCATCTCTTATAGCATGTTGTGCTTTCAATTAGATTTCCAAAAAGGTCAAACTTACTTATTTCCAAAACCCCGTTATCGTCTGGCAAATTAGCTCCCACTCTAAATTAACATGCAAAAAACTGAGAACTGTCAGAGAGAGTTCTTAGTTTGAACATACTCTCTAACAGTCTCTATTCTACGATTTCTCTATATTTGTTAATAAAACTTTACTTTATTAAGAACTAAAATCATTATTAAACAATTCTGCTATTCCATTTACGGGGTTAATTTCTATATCTACTGTCTTTTTACTGTTGATATCTTCAATAGTCAAACTCCAACTATCTGCATAAAACAACAACTTACCTATAGGTGTATCAAACTTATCCAAGTAGTCAGTTCCTACTAAATCTTCCATTGCTCTAAAAGCGTCATCAATATCAATAGTCCATTTTGAGATTTCATCCTCAGTAATATTATTACCTTCATTCCCTCTATCACTTGATGATACTGAAAATAATGCTGCCGTTTCAGTCTTAAAGTCAATATTAGTAGTACAAACTACGTATTTCAGACCTAATAAAGGATTTCTATTTATTATCTGATAAGAACAGAAAAAATCACCTTTCATGCTTTGCAGTGACTCTTTATCTGAGAAATGCATTATTGCACCAATTAATACACCTCCCTCATGCCACTCATCAGTCCTTGACTTTGCATATTTTAACGCAGATTTTACCGAATTACCGCTCAGATCAATTTCTTTTATCGTTTTATCTGTATATCCTTTTGGAGAAGCCCAATGGTTATAATTCACAATTACATAAGTGATAAACAACAAAAGAATGCTTCCCAATAAGAATATCGTTATTTTTGCCTTCATTCTATTTCACCTCATTCTATCTCAAAACCTTATACGATAATTCTTTATCCGGGAAATCTTTCCCCGGGGTGTTGTTAGCCCCATTCGAGGTATCAGAGGTATCAATAGAAGGAGTTTCTTCTACCGATGTCTGCACATCTATTTCTCCATTTCTCTCTTTTTCTACGAATAAATTGCATCCGGATAAACTAAAGATAATAAGTAAAACCAAGCAAACTATATTTTTCTTCATATCCTTAATCTCCCACCATGTTAAATTTTTATAGATTATGTTATAATAAGAATAATTTATCTTTAATAAACATATTATCTAATTCGACAGTAATTGTCTATCTGTTTTTGTGATTTCTCTACCGAACATAACCGTAAAAGAATAATGCTCACTCTTCTTCCCCCGCATATTCTCCTAATGTAAAAACATTATCTTTTAAAGTTGTATTCTCAAGAATAACTGAACCTTTTCTATATTCAAAATAAGCTATCTTATTAATAGTGGAGAGAAGTCTATTTTTTAACTACCGGAAATAATTCAACAAGTACAAAAATATTAACTCGGATCTTTGTCTCTTCAAAAGCATCTTAAAACCGTAAATGTTATTGACCGAAAACTGTCAATTATATTTTACCATTCACACTCCAACACATGTTAACATTTCATATATAACTTAATATATAGCTTTTGTACAATTATTGTTATTTGTTCTCTGGGCTTTATTTGCTTATACGTGCAGTTAATATATTTGGACAAATTTTATTTTATTACAAAATGAAAAATTTTAATAAAAATAAGCTTATATAAAAATTTTTGACAATTTTATATTTTAACTGTCTATAATTTTTATGAATTTTTGTATAATAAGAATAATAGACAATACATTAGCATGTAATATATACCATAAAATTACTTGCATGCAATATTTACATATGATATATTTGTATTGAAAAAACATACATAGTGGGGTGAAAAATGTAATTATTAGTTATTGCAAATACTTTTTGTTAGCTTAAAATCAATCAGGACAAAGCAATCAGGACAAAGGTGGTATTAAGTATGAAAGCATTAAATTTTAAAGCTTTTAGTTTTGCGTTATCCTGCATTATTTGTATAATTACATTAGTCAGTATATGTTATGCAGCACCTCCAAATGTTACAATTATTAAACCTTCCTACTCTGGAAGTTATTATCTAAAAGGCAGCAGTTATCTTTTTGAAGCAAAAGTTACTAATAATCCCACATCAGTTAAGTTGTATTATGGATCTAATGGAGATATATTTGTTGGAAATATGTCTTATTCTGGTAGTGGATATTATACATATACATGGACACCTACTTCTTGGGTAAAACCATTACATAGATCTTTAAGCTATGGATCTTGTATATGGGAAATACCAAGAATAAATGTAGTAGCTAATAACGCTTCAGGAACGTCCAGTGCTTATAAAACAGCATATGTTACAACAGCAAATCTTGGAACTTATCAATACGTAGACACATCTTTTTATTATGTTTCACCTGTTAATAATAGTTTTAGAGGTGTGGGTACAGGTTTAATGAATGAAGTTGGATATGATGGACAATATGCAACTTATAACTGCCTTGCATATGCAGTTGATGTAACTGATAGGTGGCTATGGCCTAATGAATGGATATATATACATCCAGATCAATTAGCTCCTTATTTAATAGCATATATGAAAAAAGGTTCTTATGGTGGTTATTCATATAGCAATCGCCCAGGAACTGTTTATTCTCAAAGCTCATCTTCTGTAATGCTTGGTACCAAAGTTATTGCATATAAAGGCCCTGCTGGTATACACCTTGCAAAAGTAACAGAATGGAATAGTAGTGGATATCCAACAAAAGTTATATCAAAATGGGGCTCCGGTGAATTAATTGAATCCCTCCCTAATACATTTACCCCCAATAATTATAGCAATGCTTTTTACTTTTTTAAATAATAGTAAACCGATATTTGTAAGAGGAGGTATTAAAAATGAAAAAAAATAAACTTTTAGTTGTTTTCATTATTTTATTTTCATTAATAACAATAATTAATATTTTTGGAAGCGGTAATGTGTTTTCGCAAGATAATTATACATTAAATAAAACCACAAAAAATAAAAATATTAAAAAATTTTATCCTGAACCACCAAGAATAGAAGACCTTCCAAGCACTGCTGTATGGAACCCATATAAAGGAGTATATTACGATTCAACTGTCTATGATTTAGATGAAAATACAGGTGAATATATAATGAAAGAACTCGTTATGTGTAACGACGTAGGCGGTGACACGATAGATCCTATAGACATGGTAGATGAATATGCAAAAAATGAAAAATGGGTAAAGAATAAACTCAAAGTTAGAACAAACGATCCTTTAGATATAGCTTTGATTGAATATAATAAGGCATTACATGAAAATATTCCGTCAAAGATAGTATTTTCATCCGAATGCTACAGTGCCGAAAAAGATCCGAATTTTTATATTATTAGTGATTTGGGTATAGATTACGTTCAAAGAGTTTAAAGACAAAATAGTTATAAAAATAAAATCTAAAACTAAAAAACAGTTTTGCCCACTTTGCAGAAGTGAGTCAAGATACCATCAAGCAACATATGAGCGTGTTATCGATGATTTACCGTTATTCGGTAAGTCAGTCCAACTA
>JAAYTO010000004.1 GCA_012523755.1 Clostridium sp.
AATGGTACAGTAGCTATAGTTGATGATAAATTAAAGATTCCTAAATTAAAGTCACTAATAAAAATAAAACTACACAGAAATTTCACTGGTATAATTAAGTCAGCTACTATTAGTAAAACACCTACAGGTAAATATTTTGTTTCTATACTTGTGGATACTGAAAATAATAAACTGCCTGGAAATAATAATAAAATAGGAATTGATTTAGGAATAAAAGATTTTGCGATTATAGCTGGTAATTATTTGAGGATGGAACATTCTTTTGAGCTTGGGGTATCTGGCAACGGTAGTTGCTTTGACCGAGAAGCCATCTGCCTCTATAGGCGGTGGTAGTTCACATATTAGGGGGTTAATACCAATGGAGGGATATTCGGATTTATTATTGTATTTTGCAATCTATTCTTTTGTGGGCTGGTGTTTAGAGACAATCTATGTAAGCATAGAGGAAAGAAAGCTAGTTAACAGGGGTTTTCTTACTGGTTTCTTTTGCCCGATTTACGGTTTTGGTGCCCTTCTTATTGTTTTCATTTCTCATGTGGTTTCTGTTGTTGTTATTGACTATTCTGAGGCACTAATGACAAGTATCCTGCTCTCGGTGTTTTTGGTTACTGCTTTGGAATATATTACAGGAGTTCTTATGGAGAAAGTCCTTAAATGCAGGTTTTGGGACTATAGCGATGAAGGGCCGAATCTCAATGGATATGTTTGTTTAAAGTTTTCAATCGTCTGGGGAATTTTGGCATTTGTATTGCTTCAGATTCTACACCCCGCAGTTTCCCAAGTTGTTTTGCGTATTCCGTTATCAACGAGAAATAGTATTGCAATAATTCTGCTGATATACTTTTTTGTGGATACGGCTAAATCCACAGTGGATGCTTTAGATTTGCGGGATGTTATATTTAATTATTCAAATTTATCGATAAAAAGATATCGGGAAAAAATAACCCAAGCAAGACGACTTTTCCTTGCATTCCCTCGTCTTAGAATTCTTAATCCCGGCACTAATAATCGGGACATAAAAAACATCTTAAACGAGAGATGGGATAAGATAAAGGTGGAGATTAAGAGCAGATTTCGTTAGCCCTCCCGTTCTTGAAAAACTTGGGCATTAGGAATATTTTTTCAAACTGTGTTTTTTGTAATTTTTCAAATTGGTTATTAACCGATAAAAGAGTATTTATAAATAAAACCTCAGAGGTTATCGAACCGTTGAGGTTTTATTTGTTTAGTGGGATTTTGCTAAGTGAAATGAGCCAAAATCTCCGGGGACTCAATGCCCCCAGAGATTTTGGCAGTGATATTTTACTTGCTTGGCACATTTCGATGTACAATTTTAACTTATGGAGTTTACTGCTTCCTCAAAAACATAGATCTTATAAGCTTGCAGATTTCAACAATAGGAATAATAGTAAAGGCAATAGCAATAGATATAGAGAAATTTCTGGCGGAGAGAGGCGTAAGCTCAAATATGTTATTGAGTCCCGGTATATAAATAACAGCTACCGACAGCATGAAAGACAGTATCATTGCACCTATTAAGAACTTGTTATGGTTTTTTAACCTGAAAATTGATTTTGTCCTTGAACGCAGGTTCAAAGAATGAAATACCTCACATGCGGATAGCGTTAAAAATGCCATTGTCATTCCCGTTACCTGTGAATGTTCCTTACCTATAAAGAATGATATTACGGTCAAAAGGGCAATTATTACACCCTGATACACTATGTCGAAACCTAATCCGTTGGAGAAAATACCTTCCTTTGCATTACGGGGCGGTTTTGTCATAATATCTTCTTCGGCTTCCTCCATACCAAGGGATATGGCGGGGAATGTGTCAGTTACGAGGTTTATCCACAGAATATGAATTGGTGAAAATAGGGTGAAGTTTCTGAGGGTAGCTATAAACAGAGCCACAACTTCACTTAAGTTTGACGACAGAAGAAATTGTATGGATTTGAGGATGTTGTCATATATCCTTCGTCCCTCTTCAACGGCATAAACAATAGATGCAAAATTATCATCGGCAAGGACCATGTCCGATACATTTTTTGAAACGTCAGTACCGGTAATTCCCATACCCACACCAATATCTGCAGATTTAAGAGCAGGGGCATCATTAACTCCGTCTCCAGTCATTGCAGTTATTTTACCAAGTTTTTTCCACGTATTGACAATACGTACCTTGTGCTCAGGCTGTACACGGGCGTATACGAAAAAATTGGTTATCTTTTTCTCAAAGTCGCTGTCCGATATCTCGGAAAGCTCTGCCCCTGTAATGGCCTGACTCTCATCGGTTATAATGCCTAATTCCCTTGCGATAGCCACTGCTGTATCTTTGTGGTCTCCTGTAATCATAATAGGACGAATACCTGCTTGCCGACATTTTTCAATTGCAGCTGTAACTTCAGGGCGGACAGGATCAATCATGCCTACCAGACCTATGAATGTAAGGTCTTGCTCAAGGCTTTCAGGAGAAATATCGGAAGGAAGAGAATCTCTCTCTTTCATAGCTGAAGCCAAGACACGCAAAGCTTTGTCCGCCATTTTTTTATTTTCTCCAAGTATTTCGGAGCGGTGCTTGTCGGTTAGCGGGACAACTCCATCTTTTGTATATATATGGGTACATTTTTCCAAAAGCTCATCCGGAGCTCCCTTTGTATACTGAAGGTATTTGTCGTTTTCAATCTTGTGGACGGTGGACATCATTTTTCTCATGGAGTCAAAGGGGGCTTCTGCAAAACGGGGCATTTGTGCTTCTAATTCATTTTTGTTTAAACCCATTTCAAAGGCATAGCGAACCAGGGCACTTTCCGTTGGTTCTCCCACTACTTCCCCCTTTTCTCCTGATAGGGAAGCGTCATTGCACAGTGCCATTGATATGGCAAGCTTCTGTTTGTCGCCAAAGGAGTCAACAACGGTCATTTTGTTTTGAGTTAGTGTACCGGTCTTATCGGAACAGATGATTTGTGTACATCCTAAGGTCTCAACTGCGGTAAGCCTCCGAATGATAGAATTCCGTTTTGACATTTTGGTTACGCCAATAGAAAGTACAACAGTGACAACTGCCACTAATCCTTCGGGGATAGCAGCTACTGCGAGGCTGACCGACAATAAAAATGCATCTAAAACATGACTTCCTGAAAAACCGCCATTTCTTAATACACTGAAAACAAATATGAAGATACAAATTCCAAGAACTGCTATGCTAAGAACTTTACTTAATCCAGCCAGCTTTTTTTGAAGTGGGGTTTTTTCCTCGCCTGTACTGGAAATGATATTTGCTATTTTCCCCATCTCTGTTTGCATTCCGGTACAGACTACAACACCTTCTCCACGGCCGTATACAACATTAGTTCCCATATAAGCCATGTTGTAACGGTCACCCAAAGGAACGTCCTTATCCTTTGCAGCTATAGCTGCAGCACTTTTTTCGGTGGGTACCGATTCGCCGGTAAGGGATGCTTCTTCGATTTTGAGGCTTGAAGCTTCAATCAACCTCATATCTGCAGGAACGGCGTCTCCCGCTTCAAGAAGGACAATATCACCGGGAACAATTTCTTCCGATTTAATTTGAACAACCTTACCGCTTCGCCTGACTTTTGAATAAGGTGAGGCCATTTTCTGTAGTGCTTCAATGGCTTTTTCGGCTTTACCTTCCTGAACTACACCCAATATAGAGTTTAGAAGAACCACTAGCAATATAATGACTGAATCTGCTATTTCCTGAACAGCCCCAGATACAACGGCGGCTGCAATAAGAACAATGACCATAGGGTCTTTTAATTGTTCTAGAAATCTTGCAATAATTGATTTTTTTTTGCCCTCATCCAGCTTGTTTTTTCCGTACTTCGCCAATCGCTGTTGGAATTGCTCCGAATTAATACCGTTTTTTGAGGTATCCTGCGATTTTAAAACTGTTTTAATTTCTTCAAAATAGTGCTTCATATGGCAAGATCCTTCCATTTTATTTTATTTTTAATATATTATATCCTAAATATGTTATGGGAATCAATGCTGTTAATAACAAATTAAATATATACAATATAAATAGTAACTTGAGCTGAAATAGATAGGGGACGAGAGGATTCCGGAGTTACGCCCGGCTTTTTAATAAAATATATGAAACCTGATGGTGCGAATAGGAATAATTTGGAGTATAATTAAATTTAGAGGGTATAGATTAAATTTCACAATACTATATTGAATTCAAAACATAGATTTGCGTTCGATAGCCTTGGATACAGATTTTACGTAAAAAGCGACTTAAAATTGTTCTTCACTACGAATTTATATGAGATAAGGGGTGAGATATACCAGTGGATTGGCGTTCTCAAAACACAAACCAGAAAAAGAACCAAACTAAAAAAATAATTAGAGAATACCTGGAGAAAATAAGCTTAGGGGACAGTTCAGTCAGGGAAGATTTTATTATAAAGTTTAAGCCGTTTATATTGAAGCAGGTATTTAGGGCAACAGATAAATATGTGGAGCCTGAAAATAGTGAAGAATATAGTGTTGCTCTTTTGGCCTTCAATGAAGCTATAGATACATATGATGAAAAAAAGCACCCCAACTTCTTGGTTTTCTGTGAGCAGGTTATTCGAAGAAGATTAATTGATCATAAAAGAAAAAACAAGAAGAACAGCATGGTTTTTCCATTTTCTTATTTTGAATCTGATGATAATAGGCTGGAAAATTCGCTTTTTCAATCGGACATGAACGACGGAACTGAGCGGTTGGAGTTCTTAGAGGATATTGATTATTTTAAGGATCAGTTGGCTTGTTTTAACATATCTTTTAGAGATCTTGTTTTATGTACACCAAAGCATAGGGATTCGAGAGAGTCATTAATAAACGTAGCCAGAACCCTTGCCAGTGACGATGACCTTTATGGGAAGCTTAAAAGGAAGAAAAAAATACCTACTCCGGATTTATTAAAATTAACCAGTGTTAGTCGCAGAACCATAGAAAGAAACAAAAAGTATATAATTGCAGTAAGCTTAATATTAAGGAGCAATCTCGAAATCTTTAAGGAATACGCTGAGTATTGCAAGGAGAGGAGGGTGGATATGCGATGATTACAGGAAAAGTAATTGACATGGACAAAAAAACTGCCATTGTAATGACGGATGATTTTGCCTTTTTTAATGTTAGAGTACGGCCGGGAATGGAAGTTGGTTACAGATTTGAATTCCACGAATTCGATAGGGTAAAACCTAAACCCCGATTAAAAGCCTATATTCCTATTGCTGCATGCTTTGCTGTCCTGTTATCTCTTGTTTTAATGTTTATGCATGGCAGTGTAGGCAGAAAAGACATATATGCATTTGTTGCTGTTGATATAAACCCCAGTATTGAGTTTTCTATAGACCATGACAACCAAGTGGTTGAGGTCAGGAACTTGAACAGGGATGCACAGACAGTTACAGGCAACCTTGAGTTGGTGGGAAAAACAGTGGATCAGGCTTTACGGGAGGTGGTTCAAGGATGTAAGAACCACGGATTTATTGTACCGGAAAGAGAAAATATAGTATTGGTATCTGTTGCCTGCAATAAAGAAAATCAAGAAAAAGAAGACAATGAAAATTTGAAGGATGATATTGACAGACTTGTAGATTACATGAATGAAGTCCTTTCGGGTTTAAACGACAGCAATATTGAAACAAAGGTTATAAAAATTACAGATGAACAAAGGGTAATATCCCTGAAGCAGGACATCTCCATGGGGAGGTATGCTATTTACTTAGAAGCAATTGGACATAACATGGATCTTACTATTGAGAAAATGAGAGATGTTAATCTTAGCGAAATATTGAAGGATATACGCAGCGACTATGAAGAAGATATTCCCACTGCTTCACCTTCTGCGACCCGGACACCGTCTGACACACCAAAGGTGATTAATACACAGCCCCCTACGCCGAGTGGAACTGCATCTGCGGTTTCTACCAGTACAGCGGGTTCTGTTGAGTCAACTCCTTCGCATGGACAATCCACACCGGCTCATTCGGCTACGTATGTTACGAAAGGGACGACAACTGTGGAGGTGAAGATGCCTACTCCTAAAGCTATTGCAACAGCATCGGTGAAGACGCCTACTCCTAAAGCTACTCCCCGAAAGACGTCTTCCGGTTCGGTATGGATTGATAATTCCAATGCTAAAATTGATGAGATCCGTAAAGGGGATATAAAGATAACGGTTTTAGACTCAAATGGAAGAGAGATGGAAGGAGTTACAGTCGAAGCAAAACAGACCAAGCACGCATTTGCCTTTGGTACGGCACTTAGAAGAAGCGGTCTGGACAACCCTGCTTATGTCAATTATGTAAAGAAATACTTTAACTGGGCAGTGTTTGAAAATGAAACCAAATGGTATACCAACGAACCCACCATGGGGAACGTGACATATCAAGAAGCAGATTATATGTATGATTTTTGTCAGAGAAACGGAATTAAGGTTAGAGGCCATTGTGTTTTCTGGGAAGATGGAATGAACCAGCCTCCGTGGTTAGGGTGGCTTGACCCGTTTTCGTTGCGTTTTGCTGTGGATAACAGGTTGAACAGTGTGGTAAACCATTTCAAGGGTAAGTTTGTTCATTGGGATGTAAACAATGAAATGCTTCATGGCAGCTTTTTTAAGGACCGTCTGGGGGAATCTATCTGGCCGTATATGTTTAACAGGACGAAAGAAATTGATCCTAAAGTAAAGATTTTTGTTAACAACAATGTAACCACCGTTAAGGAAATCGACGATTATTTGGCTCAGATAAACTGGCTTAAGTCACAGGGGGTTCAAATTGATGGTATCGGACTGCATGGGCATTTTGGTGAGAAAGTTGACCGGGAGGTCGTAAAGGGTATGCTGGACAAATTGTCCTCCGCAAATATTCCGATATGGATTACTGAGTACGATTCCTGTACTCCCGATGAAAACAGACGGGCAGATAATCTCGAAAACCTTTACCGTACTGCTTTCAGCCATCCATCGGTTCAAGGAATCTTTATGTGGGGCTTCTGGGAAGGGGCTCATTGGAAAGGAAGAGATGCGGCAATAGTAAACTATGACTGGACATTGAATCAAGCAGGTAAAAGGTTTGAGGCACTAATGGAGGAATGGACAACAAAGACATCGGGAAGAACGGATGAGACAGGAGCCTTCAATTTCCGCGGATTTTTCGGTGAGTATGAAATAACCTTGACTGTACCGGGAAAAGGAAAAACTGTGCGACGCTTAACCCTTAGTCCGGGAAAAGGTACATTGCAGCAAACCTTTGTTATTGATTAATAGATTGACGCTATTTTTCATCACATTTATTTTAATGCAGCCAATTGAAATTGTTAAAAAAAGAGGAGACTCGATGTCTCCTCTTTTTAATGCTTCTATAGCCTAATGAAAATCTTCAAAAGAATCTATTTTTCTAAGTACGTATCTTTTGATTAATGTGAGATCAGTGGAATCTACGGATCCATCTATGTTTACATCTGCATTGATAAGTGCTTTTTCTGAAAGCTGAACTTTTTTGAGTAAAAATCTCTTTATCAGTGTAACATCAGTGGAATCCACTGCCTTATCATCATTTAAATCCCCGAAGTAAATGCCTATAGGAGGTATTGGGAGGAATGTGAACCAGTCTAAATTAACAGGTCCTGTAAACACCAGATAAAGATCTTTGACTCCTGTAACCTTGTTTGTTATGTCACATGTTTGCTCCATATAAGTATCCCAATCTCCTGTAGATTCTACTGCCAGAGTACCTAAAAGGGTACCGGTCGGGCTTCCTGCCCTTATCTGAATGTTTGTAGTTGTTTCTGCAGCGGATGCAACCAATGCCTTAAAGGAGAGGGCACCATCCCTGCCAAAGTCCACATTGTTATATACAACATAGTCACCGCTCTCAATATAGCCGATACCTTCGCCACCGGCACCAGTGCCGATTATTTCAATGGTTGAGGAATTAAGATCGCTGAAATTTTCTGCTTCCAATATGGAATAGGCATCCCTTTGGGTATTGTCCGGTGTTCTAGTAGGAGTAGGTGTCGGGCTTGTAGACGGTGTAGGATTTGGCAAATTGCCCAAATATTCTTTCAACCATTTTAATGCCGGACGCTCAGCACCTGATGAGGTGATAAGATGTGTATTATCCTTCCAAGTCTGTCCCTGTACCCATCCCCACAGTGTTACACCTTTAACAGCGGGATACTCCCATAAAACAGGGAATTTTTCTTTATACCTCTGTAATTGCGTATTATCGTCGCCGGTGATATCAAGCTCGGATACGTATATTGGAAGTCCCGTTGCAGCCAATTTATCCAAGTTACTCTTCATTACGTTGACAGATAAGGTGTCTATATTAAAGCAATGGCACTGTATACCAATTCCATCTACCAAACCTCTTTCTTTGAGCAGGTTAATAATCTGTACATATTGGTTTGTTGCATTACCGTCATTTATTATTCCGTATTCATTAATAAGAAGTTTTCCGCTAAATCTCTTTCTTGCCTCTTCAAAGGACCAGATAACCCAGTCCCAGCCCGTGGAACCGTCTCCTCCTATTGCATTTCTATAAGAGGGTTTTGCATGCAAGGGCTCATTAACAACATCTACATACTCTGAATCTCCGTATTTTGTTGCAGCGGCATCCATCCATTCCAAAACTTCAGCTTTCTGCTCAGAAGGAGAAAGTCCGCTGATCCATCCCGGTTCCTGACTTCCCCATACCAGTGTATGGAACTTGAAGGGGAAGCCGTTGCTTTTCGCATAGTTATAAGCCATATCAGCTTGGGACCAATTCATTCTGTCTCTGCTGGACTCAACAGAACCCCATTTGGTTGAATTTTCAGGTGTTACCTGATTCCAATACTGAGCAAAGTTTGAAGGAATATTGGAAGCTATAATTTGTCCTAAAAACTTTTCGCCGGTATCGGGATTTTGTGTTGGTCTTTGTGTCGGTGTAGGGGTGGGGTTTGAGCCACCGGAAGAAAAAGTGAATGAGTCCAAATTAACGGCTCCGCTAAATACCAGATAGAGATTTGCAACTCCTTTAACACTGTTTATGTTACAGGAATGCTCAACATATTCATTCCACCCTCCTGTGGGCTCAACTGTAAGGGTACCTAAAAGTGTACCGCTTGGGCTTCCGGTTCTTATCTGGATGTTAGTAGCGGTATCTGCTCCGGATGCGGCCAATGCTTTAAAGGAAGTAGCTCCGTTTCCGAAGTCCACATTGTTGTATACCACATAGTCTCCGTTCTCGATATATCCGATACCGCTGCCGCCACCACCAGTGCCGATGATTTCAATGGTTGATGAGCCAAGGTCACTGAAATCCTCTGCTTCCAATGTGGAAAAGGCGTTTCTTTTGGTGTTGTCCGGTGTCCTAGTGGGAGTCGGCCTTGGTGTGGGAGTTGGATTACCACTATTGCCGACATTGATGGACATGCTGGTAACATCGGCACTTCCGCTGCTTTGGTATCCTTCAACAACAAGGGCAACTTCGTACATCTTGCCCATCTTCATGCCCATTCTTTCCCACTCATTAAAGTGTTGGCTGACAGAGATGGTTCCGCTGGTTTTTTTCTCCCTGCGGACACTCCAATACTGCTGGAAAGTTGTATCACCCTTTATAGATGGTGCGTTATATCTGGTGGTTTCATAAATGTCATAGACACTACCGTCAACGGTAATTGTACCTTTTGATGTAGCTCCCGGTGGTCTCCAATTGCCCCAGCTTTCAATAATGTAATATTCAACGAGGGGATCAACCGTCCATCCATAGACGGATAAATAGGAATTGCCGTTGGGTCTGTAGTCGCAAGCATAGGTCATTGTTATGTTCCCAAGCTGCTGATGAGTTTGGGTTTCATTGTATTTTTTGCCCTTGCGGAATAATGCATTATTGATATTATTCCAAGAGCAACTGAACGCTCCTCCATCCTTGAGAACCATGGTTGTATTTCCGGAATCCTTCCAGAGTTCATAATCGTAGCCACCGTGGGTTCCGGTTTGATTAGAAGTGAT
>JAAYTO010000056.1 GCA_012523755.1 Clostridium sp.
GTGTAGATCTCGGTATTACTCCAGTGGGAAATCTTATGGGATCCTTCCTTGCTAAGAGTAATAATGTATGGGTAGTATTAACTGCCGGAGCAATACTTGGCTTTTTTATTTCAATCGCCGAACCGGATCTTCATATACTGGCAGGTCAAGTGAATTTTGTTACTTCCGGTGTAATATCCAAATTCAGCATTGTCGCAATTGTTTCAATTGGTATTGCTATAATGCTATCTCTAGGTTTATTCAGAATATTGTTTAATGTACCGCTATACAAAGTTCTTACTGGACTGTACGCTCTTATTTTGGGTCTAGCACTGTTTACAACACCAGAGTTTTTAGCAATATCCTTTGATGCTTCAGGTGCAACAACCGGGGCGTTAACTGTACCCTTTATTCTAGCCTTGGCAATGGGCGTTTCAATACTGAAAAAGGACAGTAAGGCTTCTGAAAAAGACAGCTTCGGTCTGGTGGCAATTGCATCTGCCGGTGCCATAATAGCAGTTATGGTCATGAGTATTGTCTCAAGAGCAGATAAAATAACTTCAAGTCTTGAAATTGACGTATCAAGCTCAAATTCCATTATTTCACCCTTTTTTAATGTATTACCCACAATAATGTATGAAGTCTTTTTAGCCTTGCTTCCCCTAATAGTTGTTTTCCTAGTTTTCCAAAAGATATCTTTCAAGCTGGATAAAAGGGGTTTTAGAAAAATCCTGAAGGGTTTTGTATATGCTTTTACAGGATTGGTATTTTTTCTGGTCGGAGTAAATGCAGGCTTTATGGAAGTAGGAACTACTGTGGGTTATGTTTTGGCATCACTGGATAACAAGTTTTATCTCCTGACTGTTGGATTTCTTATTGGCTTGGTGACAATACTGGCTGAACCGGCAGTTCATGTTTTAACCCATCAAATAGAGGAAGTTACCAGTGGTTCGGTAAAAAGAAAGGCGGTATTGGGTGCTCTTTCCATAGGGGTTGGCTTTTCGGTGGCTTTGTCCATGATAAGAATACTGATTCCCGGTGTTCAGCTATGGCATTATTTGCTTCCGGGATATGTTATTTCTATCATTATGACTTATTTTGTTCCCAAACTGTTTGTGGGTATTGCTTTTGATTCCGGGGGAGTTGCTTCCGGACCGATGACCGCAACTTTTATATTGGCTTTAGCACAGGGTGCCGCAGAACAGATAGAGGGTGCAAATGTGTTGATAGACGGTTTTGGGATTATTGCCATGGTAGCTTTAACTCCACTCATTACTTTACAAATCTTAGGCTTGATTTTTAAGATAAAATCCAAAAAAGGAGGCCTGGACAGGGATGCAAAACAATGCTGAAATTGAGCTTCTTTGTGTAATCGTTAACTTTGGGTTGGGTAGCAAGGTTATGAAATTTTCAAAGCAAATGGGCATGCCAGGAGGAACAATTTTTTTAGGCAGAGGAACTGTTAACAACCGAATACTTGAATTCTTTGATTTGTCCGATATCAGGAAGGAAATTGTATTAATGTTGGGCAAAAAAACAACCACTTATAATGCTCTTGAAGAGCTAAATAAGAAATTTCGTTTTGATAAACCAAATCATGGCATCGCTTTTAGTACTTCGGTTATGAACATTTTAGGTACTAAATCCATAGAAAGCAATGATATTAACAAAGAAAAGCGAGGTGCGGAAAAAACAATGTATAATGCTATTTATGTGGTTGTCGACAAGGGCAAGGCAGAATCTGTTATAGATGCGGCGAAAGAAGCCGGTGCAAGAGGGGGAACTATCATCAATGCAAGGGGTTCGGGTATACATGAAACAAGTAAACTGTTTTCAATGGATATAGAACCGGAAAAAGAAATTGTATTAATACTTGCAGACGACCAAATAACGTCACCAATAACTTCTTCTGTAAGGGAAAAACTTCAGATTGACCAACCGGGTAATGGAATCATTTTTGTTCAGAGTGTAAATAAAACTTACGGCTTGCGATGATAGATGCTAAAAGAAAAATGTGAAAGAAAGTCATGTTTCTTCCGCATTTTTCTTTACGTAAATAATATGCAATCTTTCGATGCACTTTATAAAATACTTCTACTGAATACCTATCCAAGCACCTCCATAGGGTAAATTGAATACTATGTATTGAACTAATTTATGTGGAGGTAATCAATATGTCAAACTTTTTTAAAAAGGGTTTCTTCTGCGACAACAGCGAAATTCTATTTTTCATTATCGTTTTCTTGTTACTGTTTTTTAACGGAAAAGATTTCGATAAATGCAAGTGCTAGAAGCTTA